>NZ_JALBUS010000001.1:0-217628 GCF_033971885.1 Absicoccus intestinalis
GTTTGGTTTCGTTTCAATTCTCTGGAAATCGTACTCGGACTTCTTCCAAGTTGCTTCGCTATTTCACGAATCGATACGTCAGAAGAAGCAAGTAAAGATATGACTGTTCTCTCATTTATGTTAAGATGGTTGTAGTTCATGGGATTCTCCTTGATAAATGTTTGTTTTCTCACTCACATTTTATCATTGAACCCATGGACTTTTTTAATTCTTATAGGCTGTTGCACTTATTATGATAATTTATCCATGAAAAAAAGCTGCCTTGGATAAGACAGCTTATACATTTTCAGATACGATCTTGGTATTTCTTACATTTCTGATTTTTTCGATCCATAAAGACAAACCAGCTTCAATTAAAAAAGCAACAAGAATACTATTTACTTGACCAATGCCAAAGGAAAGATAATTAGCCGCAATACCAAGTCCCCAAGCCAGGAAAGCTTGCCATTTGACTTGAGGGATCATTCCCCCATCTAGTGATGGATAGCCGTTTCGATATGTCACGAGATAATCGGCAATGAATACACCACCTAAAGCCGGGATGGTGGTGGCTAAAAAATTGATGAATTGACCAAAATAATTGTAGAATCCCAAGACTGCGCCTAAGGTGCCTAAGGCTCCAAAGCCGATGACCAGATACTTTCGATCGATCGATAAAGTATTTCCTAACGATAACGAACCGGAATAGACACATCCTTGAGCCGTCGACCAAATATTGAGGATCATGACAAGAAAAGCTGGAGCCAATAATCCTTGGGATGCCAATACATAGGTAATATCGGAATAGCCAGTGGCAATAGCACCAACTGCACCTAAAATGATCATTAAGGGATTGGCCAACATCATCGCTATAAACATGATGATCAAAGTCTGTTTCTTATTTTTCGCAAATCGTAAAACATCCGGGGTAAAAGAAACTGCGCCACATACAAAGGAGCCAATCGCAAGCGAAACCAAGGTATTGAAGGAAGCTGGATTTTTGGGTTGGATTGCAAATAAAGCATCCATTCCACCGGTACTTTTCACACTCAGAACAATGGATAGGATTCCAAAGATCAAGACCAATGGCACCGCAATATCACTAAGCTTTGACATCCAGGACATACCAAATAAGGCGGTCGTGGTCATCGCAATACCAGCCAATATGGCAATCGGAATAATGGGTAAAAAAGAAAATAAGGCATGAGAAGCTTGTCCAATCATATAGGCATCCACAGAAAACCATCCAATCAAGGTCACAACGATCATCAAAGAAATGATATGGGATCCTAAGGAACCAAATGCATAGCGGCAGAGCTTGCCAAACGTCAACCCAGTTTTTAAGGCAATCAGTCCCATAAAAGAACCGAGGATCAATAAGATCACACTGCCCACGGCCAATGCTTGTAACAAGGTCGCAAAATCGGTAGAAATTCCCATCGTACCGCCTACTTGCATACCGGTAACCACAAAGACGTAGCCAATCCAGACAACACAAATTTCTAAAAAACCTTTTCTTTGTGATAGGGGTACAGCTTGTTGGGTAAATTCCACATCTTTTTTCTCATCCATAGCATTCACTCTCCTTTCGAAAACAAAAAAAGCCATAAAATGAATTTTCATTTTATGACTTCTTTGCCTGCTTTTCTTTGGATATTTGCATATTAGCATACAAAAAATGAGTTGTATATGGATAGATTGTATGTATTTTTTATGGTTCTTTATAGATATTTTACCCATAATACTTTCTAAGATTCATGACATTCATAATTTCGCGACGAGCATTGAAATTATTGAGATCCACATCCAACAACACGGCAATCTTTTCCAATCTTTGAAGTAACGTATTTCGATGAATAAATAATTTTTGACTGGCTTTTGCCACATTAAAATTACATTCTTGATAGACATTCAACGTTTCAATCAAATCAATCGAATGATGTGTCTGATATTCTTGTAAAGGTGCTAAAAAATCCATGATATATTGTTTGATATTATGGTCATTATCAACATCATCCAATAATGTCAATAAACCGAGTTCATCATAAAAAAGAATCTGTTTTTCTTTTGTGACCATCAAATAACGCAATGCACGCAATGCTTGATAATAGCTATTTTGATACTTCATCAGATTTGTACAAACATCACCAATTCCAATATATACATCTTCTGTTGCTAGAAGACTTCGCAACTGATTTTTGAGTTGTTTCTTTTCGCAATAGGGATAAAACACGATAAGATGTTCATTTTGTTCTAGATACAAAATTCTTTTATCTTCACAAAAACGTTTCTTTAATGCATCATATCCTCCTTCCTTTTGAAAGACCATACATTGATGGGGACTCCGAAGATCATATCCATAATAATCGGTTTGTTGGAGAATCTGTCCGGGATTTACATTCGCAAATAAAATATTTCGCATGATATCCATGATGGTTGATTCTTTTCTTTCTTCGCGAACAATAAAGTCATAGACCGTATTTAAGATTGGACCAAATGGAACATCCCAAGAAAGTGTAAAAATGGGAAGTTGATATTGGTTGGCAAGATCAATGGCTTCTTGTGGAATCTTAGGTATAAAGGTTTGACTGATTTCAAAGGCGATGCATGCTGCATTGGCTTTGTTCGCATTTTCGATCACCTGCAACATATTTTCTTTTTGATCCAGGCCTAAGCCTACCCCATTGATCAATAGAAATTCACCGCCGCCCATCCAATCGGAAAAGTTCATCAATTGGGCAATATTGGGTCTGGTCACAATACGATAGAGTCCTTGTTTACCGGCCACTAATTCTAAATGGTTGTGCTTAAAAAAATCCAGATTCATGATATCTTCAACTGTAGCCATAGAAGACCCTCCTTTTTTGCATTGTATAATTTAACCATAATTTGTCAATGATAGATAGATACTTTATACATTGTCAAAGGGAAACTTTCCGATTATGCTAAAAACATCAAGACAAAGAAGTCATTTTCCAGCATGACTTCTTTTTTATTTTGAGGAGGGTAGAACATGAGTAAAAAATATTGGGAATGGCAACCATCGTTTTCGATTCGTTCCGAAGACACTGCTTTTTTGATCGTGGACATGCAAAAGGGATTTGTCGATGAAGGAAGTTGTTTAGAAGTACCTATGGCACGCACCCAAGTAAAGATAATTCGTGACTTTCAAAATTTTTGTCATCGATATCAAATTCCCGTTTATATGTCCGTCTTTGCGCAAGGACCAGACTATTGTTACGATTTTTATTGGCAAAAGAACAAAGAACGAGGTCTCATCAATGCCAAAGGCGAATATAAATTTAAGATTGGCAGTCCTGAATGTGAGATCACCGATGCCTTAGCACCCACCCTTTCCGATACGATATTTACCAAATATGGCTATGATTGCTTTGCTCATACGGATCTAGAAACTTGGTTAAAGAAGCAAAATATCAAAACGTTGATCATTTGTGGTACAGTCGTCAATTGGTGTGTGGACAGCACGATTCGCAGTGCCTATCACAAAGACTACAACGTCGTCGTAATGGCGGATGGAGTCAGCGGTTATGATCATGCCGGAGCAAGTGGACAACAATGGGTCGATATGGAATTGGATCTATTCGGTGAAGGGTTTGCGCGTGTACTTCAAGAAACGGATCTAAAAAAAGAGATCGAAGCAAATAAAAAGAAGGAGGAGGACTCCTTCTAATCGATGATTTCAATGGTCTTGATCTTTTGTTCTTGTTTCGGGCGATCCATCCAATCGGTTGGTACCGAAGCGATCGCATCCAATACATCAAACCCGCTCGTTAATTTGCCAAATGCGGCATATTGACCATCCAGATGAGGAGCATCTTGATGCATGATAAAAAATTGCGAACCAGCCGAATTGGGATCCATGGTCCGTGCCATTGACAATACTCCACGGGTATGTTTGAGATCGTTGTCAAATCCATTGGCACGAAATTCTCCCGGAATCGTATAGCCTGGACCACCCATTCCGCTTCCTTCAGGATCGCCACCTTGGATCATAAAGTCTTTGATGATGCGATGAAAGATCAAACCATCATAAAAATGCTTTTGGATCAAGTCAACAAAATTTTGTACTGTTTTTGGGGCGATGTCTGGATACATTTCAAATTCCATGATATCGCCATTTTCCATTGTGATTTTTCCATTAATTACATTCATATTTTTCTTTCCTTTCATTTAAATCGCTTACTACTTAATAACCAGATCAAAGATCCCACACAAAGAAGAACCGAGATCAAAGTTGGGAACCAAACATAAGGAAGTGGCAAGCGAACATTCATACCGTAGAAGGCATAAACAATATTGGGCAACGATAAGACAATGGTCACGATGGCCAATAATTTCATGACCTTGTTCATATTGTTCGAAATGATACTGTTGTATGTTTCTCTCATTTGCGACAAGATGCCGGAATAGATATTACACATCTCGTTGGCCTGATTCATTTCGATCATGACATCTTCCCATAATTCTTCGTCTTCTTCATATAATTTGATTTGTTTGCCTCGATGAATCCGATTCAATGTCGTTTCATCGGATTTTAAAGAAGTTGAAAAATACACCAAAGATTTTTCAAGTCCTAATAAGCGTAAGAGTCCATCGTTATCCAGATCTTCTTGTAGGTCTTGTTCCGTTTGGGTCGATAAACGATCAATTTGACGCAGACACATCAAGAAGCGTTGGGAAATATATAGACACAGCGTCAATAAAAAGCGGGTCTTTAAGCGCGTATCGACAAATTTACCCAAATGACGGCGTAAGGCATTGATGCTCCAGCTTTCATACAAAGAAATCGTAATGACATAGCCATGCATCAAGATCACCCCCAATGGGCAAGTGAAATATTCATTGGCTCCTGTATCGATGCCTTTCATGCTTGGATAGTCAATAATGACCAGGGTTTGTTCCAGATCATCATCATAATCGATATGGGATGATTCTTCCTCATCCAGACTGGATTGAACAAATTCAGGTAAGACACCGACATGATCGGTCAAAAACCGTTTTTCTTCCATGGATGGAGCCACGCAATTGATCCAACATCCTCGTTCTGGCATCTCTAATTGTTGGGTGCCTTCTTCTGTTGTTTTAAAGTATTCGATCACGATGGACTCCCTCCTTTCAAAAAAAAGAGCAAGGGCAAACCTTGCTTATTCTCTCAAATGCATAAGCCATGTTCTGTATATGCAGCCATTTATCTATATCTTTCGATATCCAGCCATCCTTTTGATTCATTCTGGCCGACTCCCCTACCAAATTTGGGTTTCTCGCTTGTGGGGTTTACCCGTTCCACCTCGAATGTTTCCATTCGAACTCGTCTCTGTGGCACTTTCAAACTTGTTTCCATAGTTTCCCTTAGGATCAAAGTTGCCGTCAATTGAACTGATTCAACTGCCTAGACTTATTGATTCATCTAGCACAAACACTACGATCATCTCAGATCGTGCGAGCATGGACTTTCCTCTAGCTATTGCCAGCGACTGCGGATTTAAGAGTTGAATTCATTTTATTGTTGTTCCACTTCTTTGGGTTGAGCAACAGCAGCTGGCTGTTCTTGTACAGGTTGTGGTTCCCCTTTTTCATGGGCTTGATGTTGCGCCGTATTGTTGTTTTTGCGTTTATTT
Source organism: Absicoccus intestinalis (assembly GCF_033971885.1). NCBI lineage: Bacteria > Bacillati > Bacillota > Erysipelotrichia > Erysipelotrichales > Erysipelotrichaceae > Absicoccus > Absicoccus intestinalis. The sequence continues at coordinate 5,619 of NZ_JALBUS010000001.1, forward strand.
TTTGGACCACGATAGCCGCTATTATAGCGATTGTTATGGAATACCGCTTGTTCCAAACGACTGATTCGTTTTAAGATATCCACTTGGTCACTATTGTTGGCAGCCACCATGCCACTCTTCATTTGATCGCGCAATTTACGATTGTCTGTATTTAATTCGACGATTTTCGCCTGCAACTCATTGATTTTTTGTTCATAACGAGTAATAGCTTGCGACAATTCCTCGATTTTTTCATCATATTCCTGATAATCTTCAATGACTTGATCCAAGAATTCATCAACTTCTGCTGGTGCATATCCTTTTAGGTCGACATGAAACTCTTTGGAATATACATCTTGAGCAGTTAAATTCAAGTTGTTTGCCATATATTCATTCCCCCAATACTAATACACATTATGCCTTTTTAAAGCTAAAAAATCAACCCACATTATTCGGATCGTAAGGCTTCGACCGGATCTTTTTTCGATGCGATTCGCGCTGGGATCAAACCGGCCAATACGGTCAATCCCAAACTGATCAAGATCAAGATCAAACCGCCTTGCCAAGGCAATCGCGCAATGTTGGCAATCTTTGTTTTCGAATAAACAATGGAACTGATTGGAAAATTCAACAATAGCGTGATCACGATGCCCATGATGCCTGAGGTCAAACCAATAATAAAGGTTTCCGCATTGAATACACGAGAGATGTCTCGTTTCGAAGCACCCATAGCGCGTAAAATACCAATTTCTTTGGTCCGTTCTAAGACTGAAATATAGGTGATGATACCAATCATGATGCTGGAAACGATCAAGGAAACACTCACAAAGCCTATCAAAACATAGCTAATCAGATCAATGACACTAGTGACGGATTTCATCATGGTACCGACCACATCATTATAGGTAATGACATTTTTGGTCTTTCCGACCTTCTTTTGTTGCTCATTGTACTTCGTGATCAGGACACTCACTTTTTCTTTCTGATCAAAACTGGATACATACAAATTGATGGAGCTTGGATCATCTGGATCCATATATCCTAATTTTTTCATATTGGCATCATACGTTGCGTTCGCATTTTCCGACATGGTTTGTGCATAGGCCAACATGTCCGATTGAGACAAACCTGCCATTGCGCTAATATCACGGCTTTGTTGGGTGCCAAATGCTTGGCCCGTAAATACATTGGTTTGTGGACTGTTTTTTTGTTCTTGATAAATTTGTGATTGTTCACATTGCTGTGCAACATATTTCTGCATGGCCGATGTATAGTAAACCCCACCATAGAATTGTTGATTCGCCGTTGATTTTTTCGGCCGAATAATGCCCACGACCTTCACTTCTTTGGATTTCGCAACAATCTCTTTTAATGCATTTTCATCTTGTGAAGCATCGATCCAAACGGCATTTCTTTTTTGATACAAATCGGTATTCAAGACCAATCGGAAGGAAGTATTCAATAATTCATCCTTCGTATAGGTTGGCATCGTTGTGGTTGGCATCTTATCGGTATTTCCGGCAATAAAATCCTGATAGGCATTGACCAGATCATCTTGATTCATCAAGCCTAAAGAATAAAGCGCATAATCACTAATTTCATTGTTTTGATCCACTGCCAAAACGACTTCATTTTCATTACTGGCCCATTTTCCCCCAATCAATTCGAATTCATCGTCTCGCAGCTTTTGACTATCGGGCAGTTTCATCCATACCGATTGGCCGGAGCTATTGCCACTCAATTGCGAAGTCGCCGATAACATTTCCGACATTCCCAAACGTTGCAACAAGCCATTCGGACTGACTTGAACTAAGCCCGATTGAGTCTTTTCATTGTAGACTTGTAAAGGCAGGTCATATTCATATTCAATCGCTTTGGTCGCTTTTTGAAAGGCTTTGCCATCCGCACTTTCCAAATAGGCCTTAAAGGCAGATAAATTGTTCTTTTTGGAACTGGATACCGAATCCAAGATATCCTTGACCATTGGCTGAGTATGAATTTTACCATCCTTGTTGGTCTTGGTCTTTTGCATATTCATCATGGTTGAAAGCATAACGGACATATCGGTCGAATAATCTTGGATCTCGATGGGATAACTGGACATGGTATCATTTTCTACGAGATCAATATAGAGTTGCATTCCATTGGATAACGATAAGACCAAAGCGATTCCAATGATCCCAATGCTACCGGCAAAAGCGGTCAATAAGGTCCTGGCTTTTTTGGTCATCAAATTGGTCATACTTAAGGCCAAGGCGGTTTTAAAAGACATGGAAGGACGTCGTTGATCATCCGCGTGGGGATGGATCTCGGTTTCATCCACCGGTTGGGAATCCGACTGTACTTGGCCATCAAACAAACGAATGATCCGGGTCGAATAATCTTGAGCCAAGGATGGATTATGTGTGACCATGATGACCAACTTATTTTTCGCAATTTCTTTTAACAGTTCCATGATCTGCACACTGGTTTCAGAATCCAAAGCGCCAGTTGGCTCATCGGCCAAAACAATATCTGGATCGTTGATCAAAGCTCGAGCAATGGCAACTCGTTGCATTTGGCCACCCGACAATTGGCTTGGCCGTTTATGGATCTGATCGGATAAGCCTACTTTTTCTAAGGCTTGAATGGCTCTTTCTTTTCTTTCTTTTTTTTCTACACCCGTCAGTGTCAAAGCCAATTCGACATTGGCCAAGACCGTTTGATGCATGATCAAATTATAACTTTGAAAGACAAAGCCAACATGATGGTTACGATAGGTATCCCAATCTTTTTCACTATACTCTTTGGTTGATTTTCCATTGATCACCAAATCACCCGATGTATAGTGGTCCAATCCGCCTAAGATATTAAGAAAAGTTGTCTTACCACAACCACTTGGGCCTAAAATCGACACGAATTCATTATCACGAAAGGTCAAGGATACATCCCGTAAGGCATGAACGACCTTGTCCCCACTTGGATAGTCTTTGATGATATGTTTGCATGTAAGCATAAGTTTCTCCTCTAATAAATTTTTTAATTATACCATTAATTTCAAAAATCAAAATATACAGATGGGCTTTACTATCTATATCATAACATGGCAAAGATTGAATGTTCGTTCGTTTTCAAGTATAATCAATCTGATGAGTACAATCAAATATCCAAACGGGACAAAACATGTCCAGATGGGTTCGACTTCGGATCATCATAGTGGTCGCGGTATGCGTTTAGAAAATGATCTAAATGATTCCAATGCCTATTATCGAACCGTTGATCGGGCTTTGATCTACAAAAAACCAACCCCTATTCAAGTGGTGCGAGTGGATTATCCCAGCCGAAATCGAGCAAAGATTGTCGAAGCGTATTATCGAACACCGTCAACAACGGATTATAACGGCGTATATCGAGGTCGATATATCGATTTTGAAGCCAAAGAAACCCGAAATAAAAAGAATTTTCCTTTATTTATGGTACATCCCCATCAAATTGAACATTTAAAAAAAGTGCATGTCCATGGGGGCATTGGTTTCTTTCTGATTCGATTTACTGCTTATGACTGTACGTATTTGGTTGATTCAGAAATCTTGATCCATGAAATTGAGACGATGGATCGGCGATCCATTCCTTATACCTGGTTTGAACAATATGGACATCCGATCCATGAAGGTTATCAACCTCGTCTTGATTATCTATCGATCGTAGATACACTCTATTTTAAGGAGGAAGGTCATTATGAAAAAACACAGAAGTAATGACACACAAACGCCGAAGAAAATGAGGCGGCGCCTAGATATATGGAATAAGATCGCGGTTGTGATCTTGACCTTATTCTTAGTTGGCTGTATTTCTGTTTTCTTTGTATTGGTCAATATCATCAATGATCCAGAAGGTATGCGCTTTAGTCAAGATGGCTTACAAGCCATGTCCAATTCCAGGATCTATGATACCAACGGCAAGATGATTTATGAATTTGGTTCTGAAATTCGTGATGATGTGAAATATAAAGATATCCCACAATCGGTCATTGATGCTTTCCTTTCGATCGAGGACTCTCGTTTCTTCGATCATAATGGATTTGATTTGCCACGATTCTTATCGGCGGCTATTACCGATTTACGATCGGGTGGATTTGCCCAAGGTGGTTCCACATTGACCATGCAGATGATCGATAACTCATTTACCAAAAACCAAGAAGACAAGATCATCAAAGAAAAAGGATCCCTGAGCAAATTTGACCAGGTCAAATTAAAAGTGCAAGAAATCTACTTATCTTTGATTGCGGAACAATCAGTCAGCAAAGAAAAAATCTTTGAATATTATGTCAATCGAATCTGGTTTGGTTCGGGAAATAATACGCGTGGTATCCAAAAAGCGGCTCAATACTACTTTGGCAAAGACATCCAGGATGTCAACTTGGAAGAGGCAGCTTTCTTGGCGGGTTGTATCAATGCACCGGGTCAGTACAATCCTTTAGCGAATAAGACCGATCCGGATACCGATCACTTGAAATCGGGTCAGAATCGACGAAATGCGACATTGGACCTGATGCTGGCACATGGATATATCTCCCAAACCGAGCATGATCTGGCTGTCAATACCAATTTGGCCTATGATCTAAAAGAAGAAGATACGACCTCGGATGCGGAAGATCCAAATGAAGCCTATATTGATATGGTCATTCAAGAAACACAAACCTTGACGGGACAAGATCCAGCCGTTATTCCGATGGATATTTATACGTCTTTGAATACCAGCGTACAAAAAGAAGCCGATAAGATTTGTAACGGTGAAGTCGTTACCTTCCCGAATTCGTATTTTGATGTCGGATTCAGCATCATTGATAACACCAATGGTGAGATCTTAGCGGTAGGACCTGGACGAACGTATCACACCGATTCGGTCAAGACCAACAACGCAACCGATCGAAAGCAGCCCGGATCTTCCATGAAGCCTTTATTGGCTTATTCTTCAACATTTGACTTATTGGGTTGGTCTACCGAACACACGGTCAATGACCAGAAGAAAGACTATTGGAAAAATGGTTCGTATGTATCCAACTCCGATGGTACCTTCTCCGGTAATATTTCGTTGGCGTATGCATTGGGTGTTTCCAAAAATACCACAGCGGCAGCTGCGATGTTGGATCTGATCGATGCCAAAGGCTACAACTACTGGATCAACTTCTGTAAGAAACTTGGCTATGACGATGATGTAGCGGAAGATTTCACGGAACAATATGCGATCGGTGGTGGCAGTATGTATGCCAGCCCTGTCCAACAAGCCAATGCGTATTCTATTTTTGCGAATAAAGGAAATCGTGTCGATGCTCATACGGTGCGCAATGCGATTCGTCGAACTGACAATAAAGAGTTCAAGACCAATGCGCAAACGACCAATGTCATTAGTGAAGATGCAGCCTTTATGATGAGTTTCTTATTGTATAAAGTCGTTCATGGCGGCTATCAAAACTTCAACGAAAAATTGACGAGTGATTATCCGGTATATGGTAAATCCGGTACTTCCGACTGGGGTACCAGTGGTTTAGCGTATGGCATTCCACAAGGTTCAATTCGTGATGAATGGTCGCTTGGATATACATCGCAATTTACGATTGCGACGTGGTCGGGTTACCCGCGTAAATATGAGCAACAAGGCTACTACATTCCAACATCACAAGTAAGTGGTTTTACCCAGGCTTTTGATATTTCGCATTATATGTTAGATTATTGTAAAAAATATGGAACCTATAAGAGCATCCCACAAACGCCAGGGGTAACGAAATATGGTTCAGGATGGATCGAAACCAAATATGCTTCCCAAGGAGATAAAGGAGCCACAGCGAATGATCCGACTTCTTCGAGTTCTTCTTCGTCGTCGAGTTCATCTTCCAATGAGGAATCGAGCAGTAGTTCATCGACCCAGTCGCAACAATCAACAACGACAGAAACACAAGATAACAACAATACCTATACCGAAGAAAATGGTTCTGGTGAAGTGACCGATGATACCAATGATCAAACCGATTATAGTAATTATGGTGGCTTCTTCTTCACCAATAAAAAATCGTTGTTCAATCTCTTTGATTGGCTATAAAAAATGACCACGTAGCATGCTACGTGGTCTTTATTTATTGTTTATCTTGTAAAGCAGCATAGACTTTTTGAAAAAGAATCGCAAAGCCATAGGTCGTAATAAAATAGAAGATCCAATTGTGTGTCAGTATGCCGAGAAAGCCACCAACAAACACACATAAACAAATCCAAATGGAGGGTTTCACATACTTGGGCATCTTATTCTCCATCCACATACGTAATGATTTCGGATACTTCTTTTCGTTTCGGTGCGGTTGGATGTATATCCGGAATACCTAAGGCAATGACACTGGTGATGATCTCATCCGCAGGAATTTGGCATTGTTCACGTAGAATTTGTTCATCACGAATTCCCATGACGATTGTTCCAAAACCCATATCATACGCTTTTAACAATAGATTTTCAGTAGCTAGACCATTATCATAGAAGCCCCAGCCATTCCCTACTTCATTATCTGGTGAGCCATTTTGCATAAAGCCAGATCGATCTTTCTTAAATGTCATCACAAATAGAGCCGCCGCATGAATGGTATGATGAGCATTTCGTTCGGGCAGACCCGCACGAATCTTATTCATGCCTTCTTCACTTGTGGCAACATAATATCGAGCTGTTTGTGAATTCTTCCAAGAAGGGGCCATTTGACTCGCATGGACCAATTCTTCCATTTGATCTTTTGTGATCGAACCTGGTTTAAATTTACGAATACTTCTTCGTTGTTCTAATACATCTTTTGTATTCATGTTCGTTCCTCCTGCATTCATTCAACCACGCTATGAAAAAAAAAACAAGTTTGACATCATCCCCATCCTATAGAAAAAGACGGTGTAACTACACCGCCTTGATCACATTTATTTTGAAGTTCGCAATACATAATTGACTTTACTTTCGGCACCTTCTGGTTTACCGGCAAAGTTATCGTTTTCTTGCGTTAATTCTTTGATGTCATTGAAGACATTCGTTAATTTTTGAACTTCTTCATCGGTCAAATCGGCCATTTCTTCCAATGGTTTCATGGCTTCTTCATTGAATTGTTGCTCACCCGAATACAATTGAGAGGCACCATCATTCAATTGCGTAAAGGCCGAATCCAATTGTGTCAATCCTGAAGCCATTTCTTGAAGTTTGCCTTGTTGGCTGGCTAATTGACTGGTTCCAGAAGTTAATTGATCAGCGCCATTATTCAATGCGGAACTATTGGCGTTCAATTGATCAATACCACCATTCAATTGGTCGATACCGCTCTTGGATTGACTTTGTAGTTGTGATAAACCGCCATCCAATTGTTTGATACCTGCCACCAATTGTTGCGAACCCGCATGTAGCTTTTTAATTCCAGTTGATAATTGGTTCAAGTCCAATTTTGTATTGGTATTTTTCAATAAAGCCGACATTTGATCCAAACCTTTTTGGCTGGTCGCAATGTCTTTCTTCAGATCCGTTAAGGTATCATTGGAATCAGAAATTGTCGATTGCATGCCACTCATGGTCTTACTTAAGGTTGTAAATAAGGTATTCAAATTATCAAAATCCGATTTGATCTTGCTTAAGTTATCTAAGGTCTGCAAGTTTAGATCATCGGCACTAATATGATCGATCGTTCTAATCGTAGCCGACGATGCTTGGGCGGATTGTAAAGCCGTGATCTGCGCATTGATCTGCGCTTTGGCATTTTCATCATCCGTATTGGCTGCTGCGTTTTGTAAAGCCGTGATCGAACTGCTATAGGCTGTATTGATACTTGTATTGGCCGCATTGATCTGCGTATTGGTTGCATCGATCTTGGCATTGATCGAATCCACCGTGCTATTGATCTTGGTTTGATCACCTTGTAGGATTTGTTGATCGGTACCGAGTTGGGTCAATACATCGGTGGCCAAACTAGATAATTGTTGTTGCGCTGCTTGCAACCCTGCCATGCTTTGTTGGGCCTTGGCCAAGTTCTCATCCAATGTCTTCAATTGTTCTTGGTCATTGGAAACCATCTTATCCATGGCGGATAATTGTTGGTTGGCTGTATTCAATTGTTGTTGTAGCTTGCTGATTTGATCCGGATCGATCTGACTATCCATTTGTGCTAAGCCAGCTTCCAATTGTTCGGCTCCCGAAAGCAAGGTTTGTGGACTGTTACCAGAAACACCGGCTTGAACTTGCGCCACCCCATTTGGAATGCCATATAACTGATTGGCACCAGCTTTTAGCACACTGACACCATTGGTATATTGATGAATGCCACTAGCCATCGTTTGGGCGCCATCATTCAATGTTCCCAAGGCACTGCTTAATTCCAACACACTGCCTGAAGCACTGGTCAATGGAGCGGCTTGACTCTTTAATTGGGTCGTTCCTGCATACAATTGTTGCGCACCACTTTCCAATTGATCGGAAGCCGATACGATTTGCGAAATATCACCAGCTAAATCAGGAATATTGCTTGTCGTCAATTCCTTTAGATCAAAATCACTGGAAATACCAATCATGATATCGCCTAAGTCAAAGTTTTCCACATCGGCTTCAATCGTACAGTCATCACTGGCTTTTAATTGATTGACAACTTTATCCAAACCGGCACTTTCCAATGTATCGGCTAGGCCTGGAACACTGGCAAAGGCCAATACTTGGTTGGATCCATCATTCATGACTTTACCACTGGAACAAGTGACATTGGAATAATTTCCGGTTTTTAGATTCAAGATTCCACCGGCTAAATAGCCTGGATGAACGATTACACCATCGGATGTTGTTTTAGAAATCAAGTTGGTGAAGTGAACATTGATCTTCATATGGCCAGATTTGCCTTCCATTTGTTTGGCACTCATCGTTTTGCCATCCATCGAATAGGTAATGTTGACTTTGACTGGCAAAGCTTTATTGGTGGATCCTTGATAATAGACATCATCGCCTTTGGCATTCCATGTATAGGTATTGCCATTTTTGATTGGATCTTCATCCGTCTTGATATTTTCGACATGTTTCAGATCCAGATCTTCTTTGATGTTATGGATGCCATCCCCATCGTGTAACCAACTCGATACAATGGTACTCGATACGGTTCCATCTGGATTCACAACGGCATATACGGTTTCTGTTTTCTGGGTTGGGTTCGCATCGGTATTACTTTCAGCAAAAACCGGAGCTGTAAACATACTACCTGCCATCGTGGCACTGACCAAACAAGCCCCCAATGCTTTTAATGTCTCCTTGCGGATTCCTCTATTCTTCGTCTTCACTTGAGATCCTTCCTTCCTCTACTTGACCTACTGGCCATCCTTTCGTCGTTTTTTCAATAAATTTATGACATAACAATAATAATGATGGTAATACAAATAAGATACAAACTACACTGATCAAAGCCCCACGTGCCAACAACAAGCACATGCTTCGCAATAGATCCATCTTCGCAAAAATACTTACACCAATACATGCGGCAAAGAAACTAAAGCCCGATGTCAAAATCGATGTACATGTATGCTTGATGGAGGATCCAATCGCATGTTTGACATGTTTTCCCTTGGTCAATTCTTCTCTAAATCGCGATGTCATCAAAATGGCATAATCCACGGTAGCTCCCAATTGAATCGTACCAATGACGATACCCGCAATAAATGGCAAGACCGTACCGGTAAAGTATGGAATACCCATATTAATGTTGATCGCATATTCGATCGTTGCGACCAGAATGATAGGTAAGGCAAAGGATTTAAAGGTAAAGACAATGATCACAAAGATCAAAATAATGGATACAATGTTGACCATTTGGAAGTCAATATTCGTGATATTGATCAAATCATCTTCCAATTTACCTTCGCCACCGATCACGGCTTTTTTATCATATTTATGAATGATCGTATCGATCGCATTCAATTGTTTGGTTTGTTTGCTGGTAGCAGGTCGATAATCGCTATTGACGATCAAGAGTCGTTTGCCACCATTGTTCAAGATGTCTTTCACGGCTTGTGGTTCAAAGGAAGATGGTACGCCAGGACCGACAAATTCTTCATAGGCCAAGACATTGGTGATGCCATCCACTTTCTTGATTTCTTTACAAATCTTTTGCACATCGCGGGTCTTGACGGAATCATCCACTAAGACGAAATGGGTCGTTGTCATATCAAAGTCTTTTTTCAATTGATTGGTGCCAATGACCGATTTAAACGATTGTGGCATATTGGCAACCAAATCATAGTACGATTGCGTATGTGCTTGCGCATAGACCATTGGTGCAAAGGAAAGGAAGAAAACCGCTAAAATGGCTTTATGATGATTGATGATCCAAGCGGGTAATTTCACCATTGGACGAATCAATACTTTATGTTTCTTCTTTTCGATTTGTTTATCGAAGATCATCAACAAGCTTGGTAATACCACGATCGTTGAAATAACACCCAAAATAACACCTTTGGCCATGACCAAACCAATATCGCGGCCCAATGTCAATCGCATGGCACACAAAGCCATAAAACCAGCAATGGTCGTGATTGAAGAAGAACTGATCGAAACAAAAGTGGCTTGAATAGCCTTGCTCATGGCTTCTTCATTATCACCTGGATGTCGTAGTTTTTCTTCTTGGTAACGATGCAACAAGAAGATGGAATAGTCCATCGTAACAGCCAATTGTAAGACCATGGCCAAGGCTTTGGTGATATAGGAAATTTCACCGAAGATGATGTTGGTACCAAAGTTATATACAATCGGGAACGCAATCCCTAACATAAATACAAAAGGTGCAAAGTTGCTTTCCAAACCAAGCCACAAGACACAAAGAACCAGCACAACAGCTACCGCTGAATAGATTGGCATCGAATGATCTAGATCTTCCTTGATATCTTCGGACATGGCCGACATACCACCTAAGAAACAATCCTTATCCGCTACTTTTTTGATGTTGGCAATCGCATTCATCGTTCGTGTCGATGAGGTTCCCTCATCAAAAGTGATGATCATCATGGTTGAACCCTTATCCGAATACAACATTTTTTGTAAGCTATCCGGAATGGCTTCTTTTGGAATCGTGACATCTAAGACATCATCACGCCAATATACTTTTTTTACACCGTCAATCTTTTTGATCTCATTTTTCAATTTGACGACATCTCGATCTTTCATGCCATTGACGACAAGTTCATCCACACTGGCTAGATCAAAATCATCGCCAAGGATCTTTTGTGCCTGCATGGATTCAACATCACTTGGCAAATACGATAATAAATCATAATTGACACGTGTGTTCAGATATCCAAATATACTTGGAATCAGTAAAATAATCGCCAGAATCAGAATCTGGTTACGAAATTTTACAATGAATCTGGATAATTTTTCCATATCGCTTCCCCCGTTTTCGTTGAATAGTATAGAGCTACTTTGACCATGAGTCAATTTTTATATCCACTTTTTAGACAATTTTGGACATATAACTAAAATAATTGACCAATGGTTCAGGTTTCTTTATAATACGTGTGACGAAGGTGAAGAAATGAAATCCAAAATTTTGGAAAATAAGAAACAAAAAGAAAATAAATTATTGAAAAGTGCATTTGATTTATTCACAACAAGAGACATCGATACGGTCACCATTTCGGAAATTGCCCGGCATGCCGGTGTCGCCAAAGGAACTTTTTATTTATATTTTAAAGATAAAGATCAAATTCGAAATATCTTGATTTCACGAGAATCGCGGCGAATTTTCTTAAATGCCCAAAAAGCACTGGAAGAAAATGACATTCGTGGTTTTGAAGATGCCATTATCTTTATGATCAATCATATCCTCATGGAATTGAAAAAAAATCGTTCCATCTTGGCTTTCATTGAAAAGAATCTTTCCTGGGGCATCTTTTCAGATTATGTTCAAAATGCATTTGCAGATGATGAATTGCATATAAAGAATGATTTTATTCAGTTAGCCAAAAAAAACCACTACCAGTTTAAAGATCCAGAAGTGGTCATGTATATTATCATTGATATGGTAGGAAGTACTTGTTATTCCAGTATCATCAACAACAAGCCTCTTCCCATTGATCAATATAAACCCTATTTATTTGATGCCGTACGCGCTATCTTGCGTACCGGCAAAACTAACGAAAAATAATATAAATCAGATAGACGACATAGATGACGACAAACAAAGCCCCTTTGGCACGCGTCATCTGGTCGTCTTTTTTGGCAATCCAAAGGGTAAAACAAGCCACGACAACTAAGATCCAGGCATCCATGATATTTTCTGTTAAAGCCGCAATCGGCGATAAAACACTGGAAACACCCAAAATAAAAATGATATTCAAGATATTCGAGCCAATGGCATTTCCTAAAGAAAGGCCGCTCTCCCCTTTTCGGGCCGCTACAATACTGGTCATCAATTCTGGCAAAGATGTACCAATCGAAACAATGGTCAAACCAATCAAGGTATCCGACAAGCCCAAGAGTTGCGCAATTTTGGTTGCATTATCGACAACCAGATTTCCACCCAAGATAATAGCAGCAATGCCTACAACGATATAAACGATGCTCATCGGTGCACTTAACGTTTTAGCATTCTCTTCTTGGGTTCGATTTTGCATGGCACTCCTAATCAAAGTGCCAATATACATAACCAATAACACCAATAGGATCAAGCCTTCCCAGCGATCCAAATACCCATTGATACTGACAAAAACAGCTAATAAAAACGATACAAACAAATTGATCTTCAAATCCCGACGAACAATATCTTTATCCATGATAAATGGTGTGATCAAAGCCGATGCACCCACAACGACCAACGTATTAAAGATATCTGAACCCACCACATTGGATATAGCCAATTCGTTGTTGCCAACCAAGCCAGCCGTAATGGAAACCGAAGCTTCTGGTAAGCTTGTCCCCAGCGCCACAATGGTCAAACCAATAATGACCGATGGCACCTTTAACATCCGTGCCACCGATGAAGATCCATCCACAAACCAATCGGCACCCTTCACCAAACAAAGCATACCAACGATCAATAACAAGATAGTCATAATTTCACCTCAATATGTATTTAGTGTAGCATAAAAATCATCAATAAAATGGTTGCAATAAAAAAATGGTCATGGTATCATAGAAAAGCACTAAGCAGATGCCTCCATAGCTCAGCGGTAGAGCGTCCGGCTGTTAACCGGCAGGTCATAAGTTCGAATCTTATTGGAGGCGCCACTTTTATTTTAGTGCCTCCATAGCTCAGCGGTAGAGCGTCCGGCTGTTAACCGGCAGGTCATAAGTTCGAATCTTATTGGAGGCGCCAGTATGATCAATAAACATCTCAGATTTTCATGGGATGTTTTTTATTACATATAACAATTACAAAAAGGTGCAACTCAATTGTCGCACCTTTATACCGATCTTGTTTGTTGTTCATCATAATTCAATTATACAAAATCAATTTGATCCCTTTTCTGCCGTTAACTTTTGATACATTTTCATCAATTCACTAACAACCTCAGACTCCGACATATCATAATGAAATCCATATGCATCCATGACAGCTTTATCATTTTCTTGATGAGCTTTCACAAGTTCTGGATACATCCATTCGTTATCTGGATCATACATCTCCGCTAATGAACTATTCGGATATAAGGAACGAGCATCAAGTATAGCCTGTGCAGTATGCTCAATTTTAGATTTCTGCTCTTCGGACGGAGTAGGCCATGGAAAGTTATTATAGACATTTTTAACCGAATATCTATAATCAGACTTCAATCTTCCCGCAACAACACGCATCCAATTATTATGAATAGATGATGCTAATACCCCAAACATTAATAAACTAGCATCCGGCACAATAATATTAGCATCACTCGCAATAGTATGGTAATCCATATAACCAATAGGTATATATTCCCGTCTTTCTGAAGAAACACGAGGAATAATCAAGTAATTAGATTTTGGCTGCCGTATTTCTCCAAATAACCAGGGAGTACTAGCCAATTTTTTGGTTGCTATTCTATCACTACTCTTTCTAATTTCTTTTACCATTTGAACTCTATTATAAATTGGAGGTATTGCTTTAATTTCAAAGGTTTCAATATCTGTAAGCCACAAACAATATCTTATTTTGTTGTGCAAAAATTCTTCAGATCCAACTATTGGTTTAAACATTTTCTTTGAATCTGGATATTTTTTTGTTATTTCAAGCATCTCATTCTCAGAATAGTTGCTTAATAATCCTTTATCATTAGGCATACTCCCAAAACTCGCTTTGCTAACATTACACAAGGGAATTGATTTATTTTCGATAAATACATCTGGTGCATCCATAAGATATCCATTTATATTTTCTGCATATTGATATTTTTCACCGGTAAAAATACGTTTTTTTCTACTATTAACAGCAACACTAAAGCCGATAATAACACAATGAACATGTGCTTTTATATGCGCTTCACTATCCCATCGAAATGTACGATAAGCAAAATCGAAATGTAATCCTTTTTCAAAAAGCGGTTTCCATAAATTTGCTACTGCTTCACCCTGCGTAACAGAATTCGTAGAAACCAACGCTCCACGAATATTAGTTTCAGCCATCATTTCCATTGATTTTTTGTACCAGCAGGAAACATAGTCTAAATTTCCAACATGCTTCCATTTCTTTCCAAAAATACTAAGAACATCATTCTTTTGATCAACTGACATTAATCTGGCACCAATAAATGGTGGATTTCCCATAATGTAATTTAGTTCACTTGCTGGTATCACGTCATTCCAATCCATTCTTAAAGCATTACTTTCAATGATGTTTGCATTGGTTTTCAATGGTAAGAATTCATAATCTGTCATCATGATCAGTGATGTTTCATCCATCATTTGAGATTCTGCTATCCATAATGCTGTTTTGGCAACAGTGACTGCAAAATCATTAATTTCAATTCCATAAAATTGATCAATATTTACTTTAATAGGATTAAAATCTTCTTCAGACGCATATAAATCAAATTGATTTTTATTAATGATTGAAATAATTTTATTTTCCAATTTTCGCAAGCATAAATACGTTTCGGTCAAAAAGTTACCGCTGCCTGCTGCTGGGTCCAAAAAATATAAAGATGCCAATTTGTTCTGAAATTCTCGTAGGTGTGCATTACGTATTTTTTCACGTTTGATTTGCATGATTTGATTGAATTCATCTTTCAAATCATCTAAAAATAAAGGATCAATGACTTTATGTATGTTTTCAATCGATGTATAATGCATACCACCTTTTCGTCGTGTTTCTGGATTCAATGTTGATTCAAAGACTGCCCCAAAGATCGTTGGACTAATATCTGACCAATCAAACTCATCTGATGCTTGATCTAACAGCATAGTCCTTAATTCATCTGTGAATGGAGGTATCAATACGTTTTCATCCGCAAACAAGCCCCCATTTACATAGGGAAATGCTTTAAGCTGTTCTGACAAATACGGATCTCTCTCTTCATTTTTTGTATTTAATACCTTAAATAAGGTTTTAAGTGCCTCTCGTATATTTTCTGCCGAATATTGAGAAAGATAGTCATGAAATTGATTTTTCTTTTCAAATAATCCTGCATCTTCGGCATATAAACAAAACACAAGTCGTACACATAACTTATTTAAATGCTCATACATTATTTTTTCGTCAAGAGGTGCCAATTTATATTGTTCTAACAAGGAGTCATAGAGTTTACCAACCAATTCACCAGCTTTTATTGATAATTCTTGTTCCTTAATCAAATGATGGTTTGTTTGTGAAACAAGAAAATTCATTTGATAGGCTTGTTTTGACAATTCACTTAATTCGATATGCAATGGATCTTTTTCTGGCACTGATTTATCCATGTCATAGATATAAAATTCTTTAAAATTACATGTAATGATCCATCTTGGTTTTTCCGATAATTTTAGATCATCACTGTATTGCTTTGCTTGCTGATATGCATTTAGATATAGTCCACTCGATTGTCTGATTGGTTTTAATAGATCTTTTGCGATATCTTTCTGTTCGATCATGACTAATGTACTAGAAATATAACCATCAATAAAATTGGTTGTATTCGTATGCGAATTCTTTACTCTTTTTTCAAAACTAATATATTCGGTAGGTTGTTTTATATCATAAACATTCTGTAATAAATCAATCCAAAATGATTGATTATCCGATTTTTCATTTCCTCTACCAGTCCATCTGTCTGCAAATTCTTTTGCTTTTCTTTTTTGTTCTCTATCATTCATGCGAAATTTTCCTTACTATGTAATTATTATAGCAAATGTTGGTATCGATAAAACATCATACAGAACACCAGCTTTTTATGATTGTATTGTCTATCATGGTAAAAGATTAAATATGAATCTTATAAACAAATGATAGAGAAATATTTACATATACCTACTAGCATACATCGAATTTTGGTACTTCTTAGGATACTTGGATCCTATTAAACGAGTTGTTAGAATGTTTTTAGTGTTAAAATGTTTTCCAAAGTACCGGTCACAGGATATTGTCCAATACTTTCTTTATGCATTTTCTTTCGTATCAAAAGTAGTGGCATAGCCAATCGCAGTATTCGCACATCGGACAAAAGATGGACATTTTTTGAAGGGATGTGCTTTTATGCAAACGATTATAGGCTGGTTATCACAATACTGGTATCGCAATTATACCGATGTTCTGCAAGGAATTGTCTTTGCCGCCGTTACATTATTTCTCGTTTTTAAAGACACGGACAGAAGTACCAAAATCAAAAAATGTATTCTATCCTTTCTTGTCTCTTACAATACAGCTGAGATCATTTCCTATGCAACGTATGCTGGCTTCACTTCTTTTCTATCTATACAGGGGACTTTTCTGGATTTCTTACTTGCCTCAGGCTGCCTTTTATTACCGGTGTTTATTCTAATTCCGCTGTATGCAAAAGTACTTGCCATCCAAGGACCCGGTGCTGCTTTCTTGTATGCTCTTTTTTTCTGCTCCAATTGCTTAGCCATGTTACTTGCCCAGAGTGTATGGCAACGCATGTGTATCACAATTGCATTAAGCATTGCCCTAACATGGTACTTTCAACAGGAAATCCGCTATCTTCTTTTTGAAAAATCCATGCTTCAAATGGACCACCGATTTCAGGGAACTGCATATTCCTTTATGGTTCTGATTGGCGTGGAAGCCGAGCTTCCACGCATTGTGCTTGATGGCAGTCCAAATGGAGTCGTAAATGCACTTGCTTATGGGGTTTCCATAGCTGGTATTGCGCTTATTCTCTTCTTTGTATTTTTCATGAAATTCAACTTTTTTGCCATCATGAAGTATGAAAACTACATCCGCAGCCAGGACGAAGATAGTACCACCGGCGCGAAGAGCCTGACTTACTTGATTGAGCATGGAAGAGACATGATTTTAAAAGCACAAACCACAAATGAAGAATTTGCCGTTTTTTATACAAATCTTGAAAATCTTCACGATGTAAATATGATTCACGGTTATGATGCTGGTACCAAAATTTTCCAAAAGACAGCAGCGCTTTTGGCTGCACAGTTCCCGGATGGCATCGTCGCTCGCGTATCCGGTTCCCACTTTGCCGGCATCATACCTCTTGCAAATATAGAAAACAAATTCAATCTAGCAGCTAAACAAATTGAGGGACTGAGCTTAGATGAAGCACTGCACCTAAAAGTTGGCATCTATCCCATCCCTGTGGCAACCCATACCACAAGACACGAAACGGAATTATCCTATGATGAGCTAACAACAATGGTGGATCTTTCCGCCTATGCAGTCCGCTACCAAAAGGATTCCCGACAAGTTGTGCAATATTTCGAAGAAGACCTCAAAAAACAGGAAGAAATTCGCTTACATGTCATAAGTAGCATAGACAAAGCCATACAAAATCAATGGCTACGTGTCTACTATCAGCCCCTTATCCATATCCAAAGTGGAAAACCGGCCGGATTTGAGGCTCTATCTCGCTGGGAAGATCCTGTATATGGCCTGCTCACACCCGATAAGTTTGTTCCTTCGCTTGAAAATCTCAGATTGATCTACAAAGTAGACTTAAACGTCCTTTCCACCTATGGAAGAGAAATACAAAAAATTCAAAAAATTGGGTTGGAACCACTTCCCATTAGCTTTAATATCTCGCGAACCGATCTTGAATCTGGTATTGATCTCTATGGCGAAATCGAAAGAATTGTGAATGCACTTGCCATCGACAAAAACCTGATTCATATTGAAATCACAGAAAGTGCACTGAACGGCGATTCCCTTATCATGCCTCAGGCAATCGAACATTTCCATCGTATGGGATTTGAAGTCTGGATGGACGACTTTGGATCTGGTTATTCCTCCCTCAACGTTCTAAAAGATTATCCTTTCGATGTAATTAAGATCGACATGGAATTTATGAAAAAATTCGATGAGCGTTCCAAACAAATCGTGCGCTCCATCTGTGAAATGGCTACATCACTTGGTACTCGAACAGTAGCCGAAGGGGTAGAAACTAAAGAGCAGCTTCAATTCCTGCAACAAATTGGTTGCACCTATGCCCAGGGCTATCTTTTCAGCAAACCAAAACCTGTACAGGAATTCTTTAGCCTCCTACCAAAGCGCCCATCCAATTACTAGTATGAACAGGCCGCCAAAATCATTGATAAGAAATGGGAATACAATACAGAATCGATTTTGAATTGCGGTTTATCAAAATGCACAAATCACTTTAATGCCTATGATGACAAGTAAACGAGAGTGCAATCTAAACTGTGTAAGTTAGTTAGATGCGTACGGCTAACTAATGAAAACAGTTTAGATTACACTATATATATTGACCCATTTCAATCACCATCAACCGACATATCGATTTTTGTCCTGCCCATAAAATACCAACCATATCCTACGAGATCGGCTAAGAACCAACCAATGGGTATGGCCATCCAAATCCCTATTTCACCAAGGGTAGGTGCCAATGCATAAGCCAATAATACTCGAGTACCTAAGGAAAGAATGGTCAAGATCACCGAAATACCCGGTTTTCCCATTCCACGAAAATAGCCATAGAGAAGAAATAAACAGCCAATACCTATATAAAAAGTGCCTTCGATGTGTAAATAACGAATTCCACACCATAGGACTTCTGTTTCCTTGGCTTGCACGAAAAGTTGCATCAATGGTTGGGCAAACACAAAGACCAACAATGAGATCACGGCTGAAAAGAGGATGGTCATCGTTGTTGCGATTCGAAATCCTTGTTGTTGGCGATCGATTCTTTTGGCACCCTCATTTTGAGAAATAAAAATAGAAAAGGCATTCCCAAAATCTTGTACTGGTAAATACGCAAAGGTATCGATCTTTACACCAGCGGCAAAAGCAGCCATAGTTATTGGACCAAACGTATCAACTAGACGTTGAACCAACAAAATGCCAAAGTTCATACACGATTGTTGCAAACAAGTCATCAACGATAAGCCTAGCAAATCATGCAAGATCGTTGGGTCAAAGACCCAATCTTGCCGATGGAGAATGAACGATCGATACGTTTTCATATAATACATACTGATACCCGATCCGGATACATATTGTGCAAGGATGGTTGCGATGGCTGCTCCGGCAATGCCCCAATGAAAGCCAAGTACAAACAAAAGATCCAAACCAATATTCAATCCAGCCGATAGACCAAGAAAGACTAAAGGAATCACTGAATTTCCTATCGAACGTAACAAACACGAAAAAAAATTATAGATGGATACAGCCAACAAGCCCATGAAAATGATTTCTACATAGATGCGCATAGAATCATAGATGGCTTGTGGTACAGCTAAAAAATGCAGAATGGGATCCATCCATACATAGAGTGCTATATTCAATAGGATTGTAATCAAAATGATCAAACAAAATGCATGCAAGATACCTAATTGTAAACGATGGATATTTCCCCTTCCCCATTCCATTGAAAATAAGACACCGGCTCCCATGGATAGACCTAAGAAAATGGAAGTCAAAAAGGTCATCAACGCATAGGCCGAACCAACCGCTGCCAATGCGTTGATGCCAATAAAGCGTCCCACGATCAATGTATCACTCAGATTATAGACTTGTTGCAACAAATCACCAAGAATAATGGGCAAGGCAAAAAGAAGCAATCCTTTTCGTATGTCACAAGTTGTAAGATCCATACTTTTCCTTCTTTCATTTCGAATTCATATTATTTCTATTTGATATAATTTATATAGATTAATTTTCTATTTGAAATATATCACGTTCATTATGAAATTGCAATTCCATCAAACCTTGGTACAATAAAAGCAGAAAAGGAGACTTCTATGTTTGTGGAAAAACTAGATACACTGGATCAAAAAATATTAGAATTATTGATTGAAAATGCGCGATATACCTATTCAGAAATTGGCAATAAACTTGGTATATCACGAGTGGCAGTGAAAAACCACGTTAAAGAATTGGAAAATCGTGGCATCATTGAAGAATATACGACCATCATAGATACGCATAAACTAACGGATTCCATTTCTTGTTTTTTTGAAATTGAAACAAAACCAGAAACATTCCATACCGTTATTCAAAAACTCAAAGATTGTCCGGACATTACCCAAATCTATCAAACAACTGGTCATTGTCGTCTTCATGTACATGCCATCGTTGCCGGACAAGAAGAAATGGACCGTCTTCTTCAAGAAGTCATCGATCCATTACCTGGTGCCCTATCCATTCAAACCAATGTCATCCTAAGCCGAATCAAAGACATCAAAGGTCTACGCCTATAAAAAAACAGCCAGTTCTGACTGTTTTATAAATAATTTTTTTCTATTTGATCCAAAAAGGCATCCTCGAGATATTGATCCAACTTCTTTTTTGTTTCTGAATTGTGGATCAAGCGATCAGACTGTTGATATTGGACCCAAGCCATCGCACAATAGGTAATGCCCCGTAAACAAGTAATCGATAAATACGTATACGTCCGTTCGATCAATCCATCCAAACAAAAACGTCCATCGACCGCTTGGATATATTCTTTCAATACGGCATCCACACAGGATTTCTCCAAAAGGATATCGGTTTTCCAGAATGTGGTCGTAGGCGCGAAAAAATGACCCAGATCTTGTGCCGGCTCACTATATACCGGTTTTTCCCAATCAATCAAATAATTGGTTTTTTCATTGCCATTGATCAAAAAATTCCCATTATTGAGTTCTGTATTGACACAACATCGATACGACATCGATGTTGGATTGTTTTTGTATATCTGCCAAGCCGTATCCAACATCGAACGAATATGTGCTTCCACATGCGCATCCTTATTGGATGCATGCACATAAACCGAAAACATGTCTTCACATTCTTTCAATATCGCAGCCAAAGGATCGTTATCAACGATCAGACCATCATTCACCGATATTGGAATACTATGAATATCCGCTAAGATCTGCATACCCAATCCACACTCTGTTTGATAATCCAAAGCATGGCCTGGTAACCAAGATTCCACCAAGACCCCATAGGGACGATGCGTATCTTTGGGCCAACAGCCCCATACTTGAGGGGTATGGCCACTTTCTTTCAACAAATCCAAGGCATGGGCTTCATACCCAATCGAATCATCGACATGGATCTGACTGGCCGTGTTGATTCGCAATAATAAAGGCTTCTGCGTTAGGGGATGAATCCATTTAAAATTCACATTGTATTCCCCCATCGCTAATAATTGATACGATTCAACCACCTGTTCAGGAAGACCCAACGGTTTCCGGTACTGCGGATCATGAATCAATGCCGAAACGCCTTCAAACATTTCCAAATTCATTAGATACGCACCTTATTGGGATTGTTGATATATTTTGGCTTTTCCTCTAGTGCTTTACCTCCATGTTTAGGTAGATAATCCAATAACTGATTCTGAATGATATCATCGGTAATCTCGGCTGCTTCCTTGACGATTCGCTCACAATTCATCTTATGCTCTTCGGAATTCCAAACAAATGGCTTCGTTAGTACACGACAACACATCGCATGCTCCAATTGACGGAAGCGATCATGCAATTCATTGGTCACCGTAAAAGCCAAACGTTCCGATTCATAATTATGACCACGCCCCGCAATTAAGCTTAAGACCATGGCACAACCCGTTACCGCACCACAAGCGCAACCCGATTCCCCTAAACCGGACCCAAAAGCGGTCGCAATCTTATATTGATTACTAGGAAACTGTAACTCATACGCTTCATTGAATCCACGCAACATCGCTTCCGAACAATACAAGCCATTTTGAAAATAACGCAAAGACAAAGCCACGGCTTTTGGCAAATGACTATCCAGATCTTTAAATACCGATTGATCCAATCGATTTCCTGCCTCTTTGGCATTGCGAGCAAACTCTTCAAACAACCACGTACTCAAATAGCGTTCTCCACTATCGGGCAATACCGTTACGATTCGTTTTCCTTTATTTTCCAGACGCTGTGCCAAAGTAACGGCTGCCCACACATTGGCCGCCCCCGAAATTCCAGCTAAGATGCCATCATTTTGACTCAACAAATGGGCATACTTGCTCGCATCTTCATCTTCCACCAATAAGATCTCATCGACAATCTCCATATTCATATTAGCGGGAATAAAGCCAGCCCCGATTCCTTGAATCCGATGCGGATAGGGTTTGCCACCCGACAATACGGCAGATTTCAACGGTTCAACCGCTACCACTTGGGTATTTGGATCGTTTTGTTTCAAAACCTCGCCAATGCCTGTCAACGTACCTCCTGTACCAACGCCAGCCACAAAGATGTCTACTTGCCCATCGGTATCCGCTAGAATCTCTTTTGCGGTGGTTTGCCGATGCACCTCGGCATTGGCCGGATTGGAAAATTGATCAGGGATCCATGCATGAGGAATTTGTGCCTGTAATTCTTTGGCCTTTTGGATCGAACCCGGCATATTCAACCGTGCTTCCGTTAAAACGATTTCCGCCCCTAATGCGGTTAATATTTTCCGACGCTCCATGCTCATCGTTTCCGGCATGGTCAAGATCAAGTGATAGCCCTTGATTGCACAAGCCATCGCCAATCCAATACCGGTATTGCCACTGGTTGGCTCGATGATCGTAGCTCCAGGACAAAGAATGCCCTTTTGTTCTGCATCTTCGATCATAGCTAGACCTACACGATCTTTAATACTGGACATGGGATTGAAATTTTCTAACTTCACCACGACTTCAGCCGCAGTGGGATTGGTTTTTTGACTCAATTTCACCATGGGCGTATGCCCAATCAAATCTGTTACATTTTCCGCAATATGCATGATACTTGGCTCCTTTTTCTTTTTTCTGTATACTGAGAGTTTAACACTTTTATTCCTAGTTGACAAATTGGTTTTATAGGTTTATTTTAACCTTACAATGAAAGTGAGGAAATTGTATGAAAGAACCAAGTGAGGAACTCATTGAACAAATTGCCCATGACTTCACCCAAGAACACATGATGTGTTCCCAAGTCACTTTTGCGTATGCCGCAAAAAAACTGGGATACGACGTGGATACAGCCAAACACATGGCTTCCATTTTTGGTGGTGGCATGATGAATGGCGAACGCTGTGGCGCATTAACGGGTGCATTGATGGGCCTTGGCCTCAAATACGGCCATTCCGGACCGGAAGACAAAGCCAATGAACAAACTTTACAAGCCAAGAAAAAAGCTTTGGAAGCTGCATTCATGGATCAATACCATAGCTTATTGTGTAAAGATGTGATTGGTGCTAATTTCGGTACACCCGAAGGCCAAAAGAAGATCCAAGAAGAACAATTAACCAAAAATTGTCCTCTATTGACGGCTCGTGTATGTATGCTTTTAGACGAGTTATTATAAAGAAAGAAGGAAATCAAAATGGCAAAAGAACCAAGTACAACCTTTGTAGAAACGGTCGCAAAAGATTTCGCATCCGGACTTCATTGCTCACAAGTAACCCTGGCTTATGCCGCTAAGAAACTGGGATATGATGAAAAAACGGCCAAAAAAATTGGTGCTGGATTTGGCGGTGGCATGTTCAATGGCGAACGCTGTGGTGCGCTTACCGGCGCCATGATGGGTCTAGGCCTCAAATATGGATATACAGGTCAAAAAGACGCAGAAAATCTAGCCGTCCTCCAACAGAAAGTGAAACAATTGGAAGATGCATTCCAAACCTATTATGCATCCTTGCAGTGTGAAGATATCATTGGCGTAAACATTGGTACACCAGAAGGTGCCAAAAAAGCGGTCGAGAACAATTGCTTTGCGAACTGTCCCTTGTTGACGGCACGCGTATGTATGATCCTTGATGAATTACTCTGATCCTACTTTGCTTGCCAGGGTCAATGATGTCCAAGCCAAACAAGACCAGATCATCAAGGTCTATCATTCGCACTTAAAAAAGTACGATACCCACTGGCCACTTACACGCGCTCAAGTGGAAGTAGATATGATCCATTTGTTGAGCTCGCTCCAAGACGATCAAATCCAATTTCCAAAAATCATTGCCTGGCAGCCCAAAACGACAACGTTGACCATGAAGCGACTTTCAGGTCGTCCTCTATCCCAATTTCAAGCAAAAGATTTGATGGATGAACAACTATGGAAACCTCTTTTTTCCTTTTTTGAAGATCTAAAGAACATCACAAAACAAGATCTTCGACAAGCAACCGGATCTTATTTTAGTTATCAAACAAAGATCCAAAAATGCATGTATCAAAATAAGATTGAACAACAACCACCCCTAGGCAAGCAAATGCTCTGTCTGGGTGATGTTAGCATCTATAATGTTTTATGGGATACCAAAAAACCGGCTTTGGTTGATTTGGAATGTGCACACTGGGGCTATCCTGGATACGATATCGGCCAATTACTAGCCATGCTCCAAGTGCGGTTCGCCCATACACCGCTACTTCCTTATTTGGATGCACACATGTCCCAATGGATCCAAGATCCCCTCTTTTATCAACAAATCATCGAATGGAAACAAGCTTTCCTTCCCTATTACAAGTCTCAGAAATGATCGAACTGGGACTTTTTTATATAGAAATGTATTGATATTTATATTGCATCTTCATTTAAGGATTGCTACAATATTTTTGTTGTAAAATACAATATTTTTAAAATAGAGGGAGACACAAATGAAAAAAATCGTCCAAGCCCTATTATGTGCAGGCCTATTCTTTATTTTTTTACCCCAACAAGTATATGCAACCGAAGCCGATCCAGCCAGTTATGCCGGTCATTATTCCACAAACCAAAGTTTTGCGTTTGTGAATAGCCGCTATTATGATGGAACCAATCAAGTGAAAGTATTTAATTTTGGTTGAGTAGCCATTCCTTCATCCGGTGAATATTACTTGAATGGTGATTGGTCCGACATGGAACATGTCTATACGCGTGAAGATTATCATTCTACGACAACACCAACCAACGAAGTCGGTGCCGATGGGGATGGTCAATTAGCATCCGCCAATGCCGGAACTTATACAACCATCAATATTTCCAACTTCACCTTATATGGCCCCGATGCCAAGAATTATCGTCTACCCACCACTTTCAATCATGTACCAACCTATGTTGAAATTTGGCAAGTTGCCCCCGAACTCACTTTGACCAGTGACGTACAAGGTACGATCCAACGCGGCCAATCCTTTACCCTTACACTCACGATCCAAAATGATTTCAACAATGTAAGTGGTTTACCCACAACCGATCAAGTCAGCTTTGATGTTGAAAATGCCGAAGCCATTTCAACCATTACCCAAACTGACAATACATATGTACAAACATTCAAAGCAACCCATGATACCAATGTCCAAACGATCAAAGCCAAAGCTGGTGTAAAAAATAATGCCACCAATTATAAAGAAGGCTATCAAACCTTAAATCTGACTTTACCAGCTATTCATTCCATTTCCTATCAATTTGTGAGTGGCACCCAAGGCAAAGATCTTCCCGATTCGATCACAAAGTTATTGCCACAAACAACAACCGCTCAAGAAGGACAAACGGTTTCACCAACCCAACCCACAGCCAATCAAGTAAACGTGTCAGATGGCATCTGGACATTTGCAGGGTATGATGTCAATCAAAAAGCATTGGATACAGATATCACATTCACAGGGACATGGACCTTTACAGCCAATGCACAAACAAACAAAAAACAATCATCCAACACCAATTCAAAGCCAAAACCGGCACAAAAAAATAAAGGTATACAAACAGGCATCACCACACATACGACACTATGGACACGTTTATTCAGTGGTTCACTTGTGATCTGCATATTGTTGTTTGCCTTACGAAAACGGAAATTATCCAACTAAACGGGGACAAGATCTCCGTTTTTTCTCATTAAAAAAAAACGAATCTTCATAGACTCGTTTTTTATCAATACTTATTTATGTGCCGAAATATCTTTGGTGATGAATTCCAACAACTCTTGAGCAGCCACATTCAATCCTTTACGATTTTCACGACTGAATCCCAAATGCGTATAGATCTCACCAGTAAAGACACCATTTTCTTTTAGACAACGGAATGTCTTATCGATCAATGGTTCACATACCTCTTCCATCTGCATCGGTCCAAATGGATTGGCAAAATATGTTGTGGAAATACCCACTTCTTGAGTCGTACCCAAGGCCATACGTTTTCCCATTTTACAGGTTTCCTTCACTTCTTCGACACTCAATTCGGCCAAACCATACTTATCGGTATAATTGTTGGCATACGCAAATAAATCGATCTTATGATTCTGGACAATGAATTTATAAGGAGAAGCCGGTGTGACCATCCGTGAATTTGGATTTTCTGGTGCCATAAAGACCGAACGATCCATGTCACGATATGGTGTACCTGGTTCTAGATCATCCAAACGGATGAAAGCACCAATTTCCGTACCTTGTCCATAAGGAATGCCATCTTCAATATGGATCGTACCCATATCATCAAAGATGACTTGCACATCACGAATATAATCTTTTCCAGCTGATTTTAAAGCTTCGATGGATTCCGATTTACCAGCACCCGAATCACCCATCAACATGATGTTCTTGCTGGAACCATCTCGCATGACCACTTTGACAAAGGCACCATGAATAGGTAGCCAGCCATCATGCATCTTCCGTACATTGTGCAACGTCAACATCATTTTCTTTAGATAGCCAAAGTAATCCATACGAGGATCATCGGATACGCAACCAATCCAAATATCATTTTCTTCATCATGATAGAATTGCGTTTCATTTTTATCATCTTCATTACCAATGATACAAATGAGATCTGGTTTTTGTTCAATTTCATCTTTGGTTGCTAATTCAAATAAGTTCGCCAAAGACAATGCCAATGGCATATATTTGATATTAAAATATGTAAAGCACAATAAAGAACCCACTTTACATGGGAAACAGAACCAATTGTCTTTACTTCCCGTAAAATATTCCATTGGACTTTGATGAATTTGATTGATCACACCCGTACGCTTACTTGATTTTGGATGCAAGATCATTGGTGTACGTAACATGACCGTATCGATCATTGGGATTTCTTGTAAGGCTTCATACCCTTTTGAAAACTTTTTATCTCTTTGATAAATAGAGAAACAAGCATTCGTTCCGGCTTGTGCATTGCGATATACCGAATTGCTTCGACCTTGGACTTTTTCTTCAAACAAACGATACGTACGCAAAATCAAACTATTGACATTGCTGTCCATGCCGACAAGCGTATTGACGCCAAAGCTTTCCATATTTTGACTTTTCATAAAGGCAAAACGACTCCGATTGCGCCAGAACTTATACATTTCTTCAATGCAGGTCAACAACATATCGGGATCTCTAGCATATGGGTGATCGATTTCATCCAACTCAAAAATAGCCAATTGACGTAAAAAGTGACTCATAGTTTTACTGGCTTGATGAATATTGATTGAGTTATCAATTGTCAAATATTTCAAAAGAGTTGGGTTTTGAATCTCATCCATGAAATATTCCAACACAAAGCGAAATGTATCGCTTTTCAAAAGCATGTCTCGATTTTTAGGATACATTCGGTTGTAATTCATTACGATCTGATTATCAGATAAATAAATTGTGTTCATATACATCCTCCAACGTATATAAATATATCTCATTCTTTTGAAAATCACAAATCTTTTATTTCATCTATGAAAAATAATTTCTGAAAAATATTTGACATTTTTTCATTTATTGGTATACTGAAATTCGTAAAAAGCAAAGGCGCTTCTATTTCCATATAGAAGTGCCCTTTTGTTTTTTTATTGGTACAAAGGCGTACGAAGAATGAATATTCTTTTTACGCCTTTTTGCATATCAAAGGGAGGGAAAAGATATGGCAGAAGTATTATCACAAGTTTTCGGCATCTGGTATCTGATTGGAGCCGCACTGGTCTTCTTCATGCAAGCAGGATTTGCGATGGTAGAAGCCGGATTTACCAGACGAAAAAATGCCGGAAATATCATTATGAAGAACTTGATGGATTTCTGTTTGGGAACCGTCGCTTTCTTGATCTTAGGGTATTCGATCATAATGGGAAAAGATACAGGAGCCGGCATCATCGGTTGGATCGACTTTTCAAAAGGACCCCTATTTGATTTTCAAAATACCAATTGGTCCTTGTTCGTCTTTAACTTAGTGTTCTGTGCCACCGCTGCAACCATCGTTTCTGGAGCCATGGCCGAACGAACCAAATTCTTATCGTATTGTATTTACAGTTTCGTGATTTCATTGATTGTTTATCCCGTTGAAGCCCATTGGGTATGGGGGCCCGATGGATTCTTGACCGCTATGGGATTTCATGATTTTGCCGGATCCGGTGTCATTCATTACGTTGGTGGTATGACCGCCTTGATTGGCGCTGCCATGTTAGGTCCACGTATTGGTAAATTCAACAAAGATGGCAGTCCCAACGGTATTCCTGGACACAATATTCCATTAGGTGCTTTGGGATGCTTCATCTTATGGTTTGGATGGTATGGATTCAACGGTGCTGCTGCAACCAATGAAGTCCAATTAGCAACCATTTTCGCAACAACCACCATTGCACCTGCCGTTGCCACTTGTACAGCCATGATCTTCACCTGGAAAAAATACGGTAAACCCGATGTTGGTATGTGTTTAAATGCTTCTTTAGCTGGATTGGTTGCCATCACCGCTGGTTGTGATTATGTCAATGGCTTGGGTGCCTTCATCATCGGCATCTGTTCTGGCTTGATCGTATGCTTTGGTGTATGGCTACTCGACTACAAACTGCACGTGGATGATCCTGTCGGCGCTGTTGGTGTCCATTTCTTCAATGGTATGCTAGGCATCATCATGACCGGTTTATTTGCTTGTGGTACCGATACCCATCCAGCCCCTCTTGGCCTTTTCTATGGTGGCGGTGTCCATTTCTTATTGATCCAGATCTTTGGTTTGGTCGTCATTGGTCTTTGGACCGCTGTTACCATGTTCATCACATTCAAACTCATCGATAAAACAGTTGGTTTACGTGTCAGTGAAGAAGAAGAACTCCAAGGATTAGATCTTCCAGAACATGGTTTGGCCGATGCCTATGCTGGATTTGGCCTTCAAGCCTTAACAACATCCAACCAAGCAGGTGCTAATATTGTTTCGACAGCTCCAGAAGTTCAAATGAGTGAAGCCGTACCAACCAAAGTTACGAAAGGTGTATCGGGTATTTCTAAGGTAACCATTATCGCAAAACCAGAAAAACTCGATGCCTTGAAGTTAGCGATGGATGAGATTGGCATCATGGGCATGACCGTGACCCGTGTCATGGGTTGTGGTGTTCAAAAAGGACAAGTCACTTACTATCGTGGTGCTAAAGTGACCATGGATCTTTTACCAAAGATCAAAGCGGAGATCGTCGTTAGTGAAATTCCGGTTCAAACCGTTGTCAATGCCGCTCGTAAAGCTTTATATACAGGTCATATGGGCGATGGTAAGATCTTCGTTTATGACGTTGAAAATGTGGTTCGTATCTCCAGTGGATCACAAGGCCAAGAAGCCCTAGATTATGAATAGACAATAACGAACTTTCCATTTCGTAAATAGCAGAGAAAAGGACACCGTATGGTGTCTTTTTCTCTACCTAAAAAAAAGAACGATTTCTCGTTCTTATAAACATTGAATCAAATCTTGATACAACTGCACGCCATGGATCAGGATATCTTCATCAAAATCCCAATGATCACTATGTAACGGAATCCCTGTTCCCGTTCCTAAAAAGAAGAAGACACCTGGTATAGCTTGTTGATAATAGGCAAAATCTTCCGCAATCATTTCTGGATGTTCCAAACGATGCACAGAAGGAATTTGATGATAGATCTGATTGACCAAAGCTTCATCATTGATCACAGCTGGATAGCCATTTTTAAATTGAACCTGGATCTTGACCTTTTCTTCTTGCTCAATTTCGTGCGCAATTCGCCGAATCTTTGTTTGTATCTCCTTAAATAAAATTGGATCAAATACCCGCATCGTCCCTTCCATATGGGTATGTCCACTAATAGAGTTACAAACCACACCCGATCGCATCAAACCAAACTTTAATAAACGATGAATCTGCGGATCGATACTTTTTTCATATTCGTAACAACGCAATAAGAAATGTGCCCCCGCCACCATCGCATCAATACCCTCTTCGGCTTTGGCTACATGAGAAGTCTTCCCTTCGATATCGACATGAATCTCACTGCTTTGGGCAAGCTGGCCCTTCGGCCGCGTTGCCACTTGTCCTTTATCAATGGAAGGCCATAAATGCAACCCAAATATACTGGTCACATGAAATTTTTTAAAAATGCCCGTATCGACGATCAATTGAGCACCACCTGGCGATTCTTCCCCCGGTTGAAAAACCAATAATACATTGTGAGCAAGATCAGCTTGGGCATTCACCCATTGGGCAAATCCCAACAAAATGGCCATATGCCCATCATGGCCACACGCATGCATACACCCCGGATGTTTACTTTTATAAGGAACATCATTTTGTTCCTGAACCGGTAAGGCATCCATATCACTTCGAAACGCAAATGTATCTTTTTTGCCAAAATCAAAATATGCCACCACACTGGATGGAATGGGTTCAAACAATTCACAACGATAAGCACGTAGATGCTGTTGGATATAGGATTGCGTTTCGGGCAGCTCCAATTCCAATTCCGGAATTTGATGCAGTTCTTGTCGATATTCTTTTAACATGGCCTTATGGTATTCTTATTTTCAAAAATTTTCAAGACAATTGAAATTTTTTTCCATCAATGATAGGGTGTAGACAAAGGAGATTAAACTATGAAATCCATTCCGATCACCAAATACCATGGATTGGGCAATGACTTTATCATTACTCGTTATTCCTATGTCGATAAAGAAGACATTGTTTCCTTTATTCAATCGGTTTGTGACCGTCATACCGGCATTGGTGCTGATGGTGCCATCTTTGTCAAAACAAACCCATTGGAAATGATCTATTATAACCAAGACGGATCAAGGGCACCCATGTGTGGCAACGGTATTCGTTGTTTTGCGAAATATTGTTTTGATGAAAACATCGATCGAAGTGAAAAACTCGAAGTCCAAACCTTGGCAGGACCCAAAGTGGTCTATCGCCAATCCATCGATCCCTTCTTAGTTCGCGTCGATATGGGTTATGCCCAAGAATATAAGGATAAGTGGCCCATTCAAATTGGTTCGCACACTTGTTATTCGGGATTTGTATCGACCGTCCATACTGTTCTTTTCGAACCATGGGATGAAACCGTTGGCCATGACATTTGCCATGATTCGGTTTTCCCCGAACAAACCAATGTGAATTTTGTCCAAATACAAGATCAAAGCCATCTATCCATTCGCACCTACGAACGAGGTTGTGGGCCGACCCTAGCTTGTGGAACCGGGGTTTGTGCCAGTGTCTACACAGCCTACACGCTAGGAAAGTGTGACCATTCGGTAGATGTCCAATTGATCAAAGGACAGCTCCATATTGATATTGACCCCGATGGACGAATCTTTATGACTGGTCCCGCCCAAAAAATTTTAGAAGGAGAAACCGCATGAACGCAGAAGAAATCATTCATATCATCCAAACTTCCAAGAAACAAACAACCGTTAAAGTGTACTTCAACGCGACCGAGCCCATTGACTTTCCCCCATCGGTTCAGGTCTTTGGCCATATCGCCATAGGCCCTTGGGAAGATATCCAGCCCATCTTAGAATCCCAAAAAGAAAAGTTCACCCATCTATATATCGAAAACAATGGTCGCAACACCGCTATCCCGCTTTTGGATACCAAAAACATCAATGCGCGGATCGAACCCGGTGCGATCATCCGCGACAACGTTGAAATTGGCGATCATGCCGTCATCATGATGGGGGCCATCATCAATATTGGTGCCCAAATTGGAAAAAACACCATGATCGATATGGGCGCTGTACTGGGTGGTCGAGCCATCGTCAAAAACAATTGTCATATTGGAGCTGGTGCTGTCTTAGCTGGTGTGGTCGAACCAGCCAGTGCTACACCTGTCATCGTTGAAGACAATGTATTGATTGGTGCCAATGCCGTCATCATTGAAGGTGTCCATATTGGCAAAGGTGCTGTCATAGGGGCAGGAGCCATCGTCTTAGAAGATGTTGGTGAAAACCAAGTGGTTGGTGGCAATCCGGCTCGTGTTCTCAAAACCAAAAATGAACAAACCGAAGAAAAAACCGAATTGGTTGATGCCCTTCGTCAAATCTAATTGACATCGATTTTTTTCATGGTAACATGAATGTGGTCATTTTTTTCGGCAAAGAAGCCCTTCCGGACAGTTTTTTTACTGACCGGATTTTTTCATGAGAACAAGGAGGTCAATCATGACAAAATACATATTTGTAACTGGTGGTGTTGTTTCGGGAATCGGTAAAGGCATCAGTGCAGCCAGTTTAGGACGTTTATTAAAGTGTCGCGGCTATCGTGTTACCTCACAAAAATTGGATCCGTATATCAATGTGGATCCGGGCACGATGTCTCCCCTTCAACATGGTGAAGTCTATGTTACCAACGATGGTCTAGAAGCCGATTTGGACTTAGGACACTACGAACGCTTTATCGATGAAGATCTACATCAATATTCCAATTTGACAACGGGTAAAGTCTATTCCAATGTCATCAATAAAGAACGTGAAGGCAAATACTTAGGACAAACTGTTCAGGTGATTCCTCATATCACAGATGAGATCAAACATTTCATTTATCAAGCTGGTAAACATGCCAATGCCGATTTTGTGATTACCGAAATTGGTGGTACGACCGGCGATATTGAAAGTTTGCCCTTTTTGGAAGCCATTCGCCAAGTTCGCTTGGAAGTAGGATACGAAAATTGCTTATTTATTCATGTAACCTATATTCCTTATTTGGAAGGAAGCCAAGAATTTAAATCCAAACCAACCCAACACAGTGTTAAAGAATTACGTTCCTATGGAATCAATCCCGATATCATCATTGCCCGTGTCAATCATCAAATTCCACAATCCGTATTAGATAAGATCTCCTTATTCTGTAATGTCGAAAAAGAATGTGTGATTGAAAACCGTACCCTCGGTTCTTTATATGAAGTGCCTCTCATGCTAGAAAAACAACACCTAGCCGACACCATTTGTAAGAAATTAAATTGTGAAGTTCGCCCTGCCGATTTGACCGAATGGGAAAATTTGATTGATTCCATCCATCAAGCCACCGAACCGGTACATATTGCCTTGGTGGGTAAATATGTTCAACTTCATGATGCCTATCTATCCGTATCGGAAGCTTTGTATCATGCTGGTTTTGCCAATGGCGCCAATGTACACATTCATTGGATCGATTCCGAACAAATCACACCGGAAAACGTAGAAGATACCTTTAAAGATGTGAGTGGCATCATTGTTCCCGGCGGATTTGGGGAACGCGGCATCGAAGGGATGATCGAAACCGCTCGCTATGCCTATACCCACAAGATTCCTTATTTAGGAATTTGTTTAGGGATGCAGATTATGGCCATTTATGTGGCTCGTGACTTATTGGGTTATGAAGATGCCAACAGTTTTGAATTCGATGAAACCAGCAAACATACCATCATTGATTTTATGGCCGATCAAAGCAATGATATCCGCAAAGGTGGAACCATGCGTTTGGGTGCCTATCCATGCAGCTTAAAACAAAATAGTCACATTCATCAATGTTACCAAAAAGAAATCATTGAAGAACGTCATCGTCATCGTTATGAATTCAACAATGCCTATCGATTTGAATTTGAAGAAGCGGGCATTCCAATCGTTGGTACCAGCCCCGATAAGAAATTGGTCGAAGCCATTGAAGCCAAGGACCATCCTTTCTTCATTGGTGTACAATTTCATCCAGAATTTAAATCTCGTCCCAATAATGCCCATCCTTTATTCAAAGGATTTGTGGCTGCTTCAAAAAACGCAAAAAAGTGAGATCATGACGATCTCACTTTTTTTCATCCATATTTTTTAATAACTCTTTTGCCACATCCACTTTTGTGATGGAATTATTCATCGCAATTTGCTCAATATAATGGTGTGCCTTTTCTTCCGACCAATGATAACTCTCGATCAATACCAATTTTGCACGATTGACCAATTTATCATTTCGGATCTTCTTCTTTAATCGCTCGATTTCCCCTTGATACTTTTGAATTTCTTCTCGTTTGATCCTTAATTGCTCACAAGCTTGATACATGGTTTGCGCACTGGATGGATCCGCAATCACAAAGATACCTGACCCATTCAATTGATAAACAATTTGATCATATTGACGAAGCGGGACCATCAGTAAGATTTCACAGCCAATGGCTTGTTTCCATTCATAGGCTAACCGCCAGGAAACACCTTCATCAATGGGCTCTTGAATGATCAATAGATCCGGTCTTTGTGCCCGTAATTGTTGTTTCAGACCCGAAACACTCTTAAAACTTTCCATGGGATCATAAACTGTGGAAGGTAGGATCTGTGAGAATCTTATCGGATGGGTCGCGAGTACAAATACTTTCGTACGCATGGCCCTTTCCTCCTACAAATAGCTCTTTAAGACATTTTCTGGCATAATTTTTTTCACAAATACACTATGTGAAGCCATTTCTCTTGCCTGATCCAACGATAAAGGCAAATGTTCAAATAAGCCACCCTCCACTTCAATATTTTTATCGGTAGGTGCCATCAATTCTAAATGTTTCTCAATACCTTCTAAGCCCGCATAAATCAAAACGGTATAGGCTAGATAACTATTGGCCAGACAATCGGGAGAACGCAATTCAAATCGTTTGGTACCAACAGCCGGAATCCGAACCAATGCACTTCGATTGGCATAGCCCCAACTAATATAACGAGGTGCTTTTTGTTGCCCCAAACGCAAATACGAATCCGCACCCGGATTTAAAAACAAAGTAATTTCTTTGATGCGATTGAGGATGCCCGCTAAAAATTCTTCCATGTTCTTATTGGTGGACACATGCATATGCATGCCATTGCCCGGTGCATCTTCCAATGGTTTGGGTGAAAAGTCAGCACTCAACCCATTCGATTGTGCAACAGTCTTGACCACCCATCGGAAAGTGGCAGCATGATCGGCAGCAATCAATGGATCCTGGTAGCGGAAATCAATCTCATTCTGTCCCGGTCCTTGTTCATGATGACTGGCTTCGGGTTCCACATCCATGGCCGAAAGATAGGAACAAATCTGACGGCGTACATCTTCCCCACAATCATCCGGGGCAATATCCATATACCCAGCTTGATCCATTGGATTTTTGGTTCCTTGTTCAAATAAATAAAATTCAAATTCATTCCCAAAATGAATGGATATGCCCATATCTTTTGCCTTCTGGATAGCTTTTTTCAATAAATAACGAGTATCGTTTTCATACAACGAGCCATCCGTATCATAGATCGTACAATACATACGAATGACCATGCCATCTAAAGAACGCCAAGGCAATACCGTCATGGTGCTTGGATCGGGTTTTAAGATCAAGTCGCTATGACTTTCATCATTAAAGCCAATGATGGCACTGCCATCAAATGAAATGCCCGTTTCAAAAGCCCGTTTCAATTGGCTTGGCTGTATCGAGACGTTTTTTTGCGTTCCCAAGACATCAAAGAACGCACAACGAATAAATTTCACATCTTGTTCTTCAACAAATTCAAGAACATCTTCTTTTGTATACATAGACTCACCTCAATGGGAATATACCTTATTTTCATCTTGTTTTCAATGAAATGTAAAATGTTTTCATTATATGTTTGACAAAAGAAACGAACCGTGTAAAATAATAGACATAGAAACGGCAATGAAGTCGGATGAATGCACTTTTCTTCTGTCTTCGTCGCCGTTTTTTTATATCCAAAAATAAGGAGGAACAATATGCCAATCACTGATGTATTTGCTTCCAATGTCTTTGATGAAGCAAAAATGAAAGAGTACCTTGCGAAAGACACCTTTCAAGAAATGGAAAAAACCATTCGCGAAGGAAAACCATTGAATCCAAAAATTGCGGAAGCCGTTGCGCATGGAATGAAAGAATGGGCCCTATCCAAAGGAGCCACTCATTTTACGCACTGGTTCCAACCATTGACCGGAGTCACTGCAGAGAAACACGATAGTTTCTTGAATCCAAGCAAAGACCACAGTATTTCCTTGGAATTTTCCGGTAAAGAATTAGTCAAAGGAGAACCCGATGCGTCAAGTTTCCCGAGTGGTGGTTTGCGTGCAACATTTGAAGCACGTGGTTACACAGCTTGGGATCCAACCAGCTTTGTCTTCATTAAAAATGGCGTGCTTTGTATCCCCACGGCCTTCTATTCATATACCGGCCATGCCCTGGATAAAAAGACCCCTTTATTACGAAGCATGGATGCCATCAACACCCAGGCTCTTCGTATTTTACGATTGTTTGGACACGAAGATGTAAAAATGGTCCGTACAACGGTAGGTCCTGAACAAGAATATTTCTTAGTCGATATCGAAGACTATAAACAAAGAAAAGATCTACTTTATACTGGTCGTACCTTATTTGGTGCACCATGTCCAAAAGGCCAAGAATTGGAAGACCATTATTTTGGAACAATCAAATCGCGTGTACAAGCATTCATGCAAGAATTGAATTCCGAATTATGGAAATTGGGCGTCTATGCCAAGACCGAACACAACGAAGTAGCGCCAGCTCAATTTGAATTAGCGCCCGTCTTCTCCACGACAAACATTGCGACCGATCACAACCAATTGACCATGGAACTGATCCAACGCATTGCGAAGCATCATGGCATGGTTGCTTTACTTCATGAAAAACCATTCGATTACATCAATGGCTCGGGTAAACATAATAACTGGTCCTTATCGACCGATACCGGTATGAACTTATTGGAACCAGGGGAAACCCCTTATGATAATGCGCAATTCTTATTGTTCTTAAGTGCAGTCATCAAAGCCGTTGATGAGCATCAAGACTTATTGCGTTTGAGCGTTGCCACAGCCGGTAATGATCATCGTTTGGGTGCCAACGAAGCCCCTCCTGCCATCATCTCCATGTTTTTGGGTGATGAATTAACGGAAGTCTTAAAAGCCATCGAGACCGATCAGCCATATGGCCAAAAGAAACAAGAGCGCATGCGTGTAGGTATCGATATTTTGCCAAAGATCAAAAAAGATGCGACCGATCGTAACCGTACAAGTCCATTTGCCTTTACGGGAAATAAATTTGAATTCCGGATGCCCGGATCGAATTCATCCATTGCCGGCTGCAACATCATGTTGAATACTGCCGTAGCCGATGTTCTAGAAGGATTTGCCGATACCTTAGAAAAAGCCGATAATTTTGAAGATGCCTTACATACTTTGATCCAAGAAACCATCAAAGATCATAAACGCATCATCTTTAACGGCAACGGTTATGACGATAGTTGGATTGGTGAAGCCGAAGCTCGTGGCTTATTGAATTTACCAACGACACCGGATGCCCTTCCTTATTCGATCAAACCAGAAAATGTCGAATTATTTGAACGTCAACATGTTTTGAATAAAGAAGAAGTCTATTCTCGTTATGAAATCAACATGGAAGAATACACCAAAGTCGTATTGATCGAAGCACGTACCATGGTGGGTATGGCCCGCAAAGATATTTTGCCTGCTGTTTCTAAGTATACTCAATCCTTAGCGGATACCTTGGCATTAAAGAAACAAACAGGCGTCAGTGCTACATATGAAAAAGCCAATCTGGATGAAATTTCAAGTTATCTAGATAAAGCCTATGTTGCCCTTCAAGATCTCGAAGGAAAAGTCAAAACATTAGAAGGAACCGAAGACTTTGAAAAAGCCGCAAACTACGTACGCGATGCGATCTTACCAGCCATGGGCGCATTACGTAAACCATGCGACAAATTAGAAACATTAGTATCCGCCAAAGTATGGCCATTCCCTACTTACGGAAAACTATTGTTCGGTATCATTTAAGGAGGAAATTATGTGTACCATTTTGGGTTATTTTGATAAAGACGTAGATAAAAAAACCATAGAGAAAGCGTTGGCACCAACGCATTCTCGTGGTCCAGATGATCAACGCATCCTGTCGGTAGAAGCCGGCATGATTGGCTTCCAAAGACTTGCCATCATGGGCTTGAGTGAAGCCGGTATGCAACCGTTCCAGCTTAACGGTAAGACGATCGTCTGCAACGGCGAAATTTATGGGTTTCGTCCCATCAAAGATGAATTGATCCAAGATGGATACACATTCTCTAGCGATAGTGATTGCGAAATTTTGATTCCCATGTATGAAAAATATGGATTGGATATGTTCGCCCAATTGGATGCAGAATATGCCCTTGTTTTATACGATGAAACCAAACACGCAATCATTGCGGCTAGAGATCCGATTGGAATTCGTCCTTTATTTTACGGATACACCCCAAATGGCTCCATTGTCTTTGCTTCCGAAGCCAAAAACCTAGTCGGATTTGTGAACAAGATCATTCCGTTTCCTCCTGGACATTATTACTACAATGGTCAGTTTGTGTGCTATCACGATATTACCGAAACCAAAACCATGCATACCGGTTCCATTGAACCCATTTGTCAAGAAATCCACGATAAATTGGAAGATGGTATCCTGAAACGGTTGGATAGTGATGCCCCGGTCGGTTTCTTATTAAGTGGTGGGCTTGATTCGAGTTTAGTTTGTGCCGTTGCAGCCAAATTATCAAAAAAACCCATCCGTACATTTGCGATTGGCATGGATGTGGATGCCATTGACTTAAAATACGCGAAACAAGTGGCTGACTATATTGGCTCGGATCATACCGAAGTCATTATTTCTAAAGAAGATGTCATCGCTGCCATTGAACCTGTCATTCATCTTCTTGGTACCTATGACATCACGACTATTCGTGCTTCCATTGGTATGTACCTGGTATGTAAATATATTCATGAAAACACCGATATTCGTGTCTTGTTGACCGGTGAAATCAGCGATGAATTATTTGGCTATAAGTATACCGATTTTGCCCCTAATGCTGAAGAATTCCAAAAAGAAAGCAAGAAACGGATGCGCGAACTATATATGTATGATGTCTTACGTGCCGATCGTTGCATTGCTGCCAACTCTTTGGAAGCCCGCGTTCCTTTTGGGGATCTCTATTTTGTCCAATATGTGATGGAAATTGATCCAAAATTAAAACTAAACACATATAATAAAGGTAAATATTTGCTTCGTCATGCTTTTGAAAAAGATGAAATTCTTCCTTATTCCATCTTGATGCGTGAAAAAGCCGCTTTCTCGGATGCAGTCGGCCACTCTCTAAAAGATGACATATGCGAATATGCGGAAAGCCAATATACCGATGAAGAATTTGAAACATTGCGCAAAAAGTATCTTCACGTCCCCCCAACGACAAAGGAATCCCTGTTCTATCGGGAGATTTTCGAAAAATATTATCCAGGACAAGGCGATATGATCATTGACTTCTGGATGCCAAATAAAACGTGGCCAGGATGCGATGTAGAAGATCCTTCTGCTCGTGTGCTTTCTAACTATGGTGATAGTGGAAAATAGAAAGGATTTTTATGAATCAACAATTAGAACATGATGCCTGCGGCATTGGTATGGTTGTCAATTATGATGGTAAGAAAACCCATACCGTTGTCGATGCGGCCTTAAAAATCGTCGAAAAATTAGACCATCGTGCTGGAAAAGATGCTTCTGGTAAAGTCGGAGATGGTGTCGGGATCTTGCTTCAGATCTCCCATGATTTCTTTTCCAAAGAAGTTCCTTTTCCATTAGGAAACCAACGAGAATATGGGGTGGGCATGTTTTTCTTCCCGCAAAGTTATCTTGCCCGCAATCAAGCCAAACGTTTATTTCAAACAATCGTCAAAAGTCACGATGCCCAATTACTGGGATGGCGAACAGTGAATTGTAAGCCCGCTATCTTAGGTCAAAAAGCATTGGATTGTATGCCATATATTGAACAGGCCTTCATCAAGAAGCCCGATCCAAAGATGACGGATCTAGAATTTGATCAATTGTTGTATATCATTCGTCGAGAATTTGAAAAGAGCGCACCTGAAACGTATGTGTGCTCTTTGTCATGTCGTACGATCGTATACAAAGGCATGTTTTTGGTCAATCAATTGCGTTTGTTTTATCAAGATCTGCAAGACCGTTCCTATAAGAGTGCCATTGCGATCGTTCACTCGCGTTTCTCGACCAATACGACACCTTCTTGGCGTAGGGCCCATCCCAACCGTTTGATTGCACACAATGGTGAGATCAATACCATTCGTGGTAACTTCAAACGTATGAGTGCCCGTGAAGAAAGTATGGACAGTCCCTTCTTGGAAAAATATAGCGACCAGATCTTGCCCGCCATCGATGCATCCGGATCCGATTCCGCAATGTTAGATAACACCTTGGAATTCTTGATGATGAATGGGATGCCCCTTTCCAAAGCGGTCTTGATCACCATTCCCGAACCTTGGAAACATGTACCACTCGATCAAAAAGAAAAAGACTTCTATCATTATTATGCTTCCTTGATGGAGCCATGGGATGGTCCTGCTGCTGTCTTATTCAGCGATGGCGATATTGCCGGTGCGACCTTAGATCGAAATGGTTTGCGTCCTTGCCGTTATTATCTGACCAAAGACCATACCTTGATCTTAGCCAGTGAAGTCGGGGTATTGGATATTCCTGAAAAAAACATCATCAAAAAGGATCGTTTGCGTCCGGGACAGATCTTATTATTGGATACAAAAGCCAAACGTATGATTTCCAATGAAGAAATCAAGAAATCATATGCAACCCAAAATCCATATGGCGAATGGCTAAACCAAAATCTTCTGCATTTGCGTGATCTGCCCGCTTCCGATCGTAAGTCCCATATGTATTCGCAAACCGAAAGAGACCAATTGTATAAAGCCTTTGGCTATACCTATGAAGATGTGATTGAAACGATCGTGCCTACCATCGAAAAGAAAACCGAACCCATCGCCTCCATGGGAACCGATATCCCATTGGCTGTTTTAAGCAAACGCCATCCATTGTTGTTCCATTATTTCAAACAATTGTTTGCGCAAGTCACAAACCCACCGATGGATAGTTTACGTGAAAAAGTGGTAACCGATACAACGGTTTATCTTGGTGCCAGTGGCGATATCCTGCAAGAAAAAGATACAAACTGCCGGGTATTGGAAATCAATAATCCGATCCTCGATGAGCGTGACATGCAGAAAATTTTGGAATTGGATAAAAAAGGCTTTAAAAATGAAGTCATTTCCTTATTGTTCTATCGTGGTATGCCTTTAAAAGAAGCCCTTAACCATTTATTTATCGAATGTGAACGCGCCTATCGTCATGGCGCCTCGATCTTGATCCTTTCCGATCGTGGTGTTGATGAAAATCATATGGCCATCCCAAGCTTGTTAGCCGTTTCGGCAGTCGATCAATACTTTGTTCGTACCAAAAAACGAACGGCCATTTCCATTGTCTTGGAATCAGGCGAACCAAGAGATGTTCATCAATTTGCTTGTTTGTTAGGTTTCGGTGCCACAGCCATCTATCCATACTTGGCTCATGAATGCATTCAAGAAATGATCGAGAAAGACATGTTGGATTTTGAAGTCTACCAAGCCATCAAAGACTACAACCAAGCAATCATGAATGGCATCGTTAAAATTGCTTCCAAGATGGGTATTTCTACGTTGCAGTCTTATCAGTCGGCACAGATCTTTGAAGCCATTGGTCTCAGCCAAGACTTAGTGGATGAATATTTCACCAATACGATCAATGAAGTCGGTGGTATTGGCTTAAAAGAAATCGAAGAAGACCTGGCTTATCATCATGATAAAGCCTTTGATCCATTGGGATTGGCTAGCGATACAACTTTGGATAGTCCTGGTTTCCATAAGAACCGTTCCGGTGCTAATAAAGAATCGCATTTGTATGATCCAAAAACGATTGTCTTGTTGCAACGTGCTACCCAAACCAATGATTATGCTTTGTTTAAAGAATATACCGCAAGGGTCAATGATCCCGATGATCCGCATACGTTACGTTCCAATTTTGCGTTTGTTTCTGATCGCAAACCCATTGATATAAAAGAAGTAGAACCGGTTGAAAACATCGTGAAACGCTTCAAGACCGGTGCTATGAGTTATGGATCAATTTCTGAAGAAGCCCATACTTGTATGGCCATTGCGATGAATCGCTTGGGTGGAAAATCCAATTCGGGTGAAGGTGGCGAAATGCCTTCTCGTTATGGAACGATCAAAAACAGTGCCATCAAACAAGTGGCTTCCGGTCGTTTTGGCGTAACCAGTGAATTCTTGGTTTCTGCCAAAGAAATCCAGATCAAGATGGCCCAAGGCGCAAAACCAGGAGAAGGCGGTCACCTACCTGGCCGTAAAGTCTATCCGTGGGTAGCGAAAACTCGTTATTCGACACCAGGGGTTGCCTTAATTTCCCCACCACCTCATCATGATATTTACTCGATCGAAGATCTGGCCCAATTGATCTATGATCTCAAGAATGCGAATGATCAAGCACGTATCTCTGTAAAACTTGTTTCCGAAGGTGGTGTAGGTACGATTGCGTGTGGTGTGGCCAAAGCTGGTGCCAATGTCATCTTGATTTCTGGTTATGATGGTGGTACAGGTGCAGCGCCAATTAGCTCGATCCATCATGCCGGATTGCCATGGGAATTAGGATTGGTTCAAACCCATCAAGCTTTAGTGGAACAAGGCTTAAGAGATCGCGTAGCCATCGAGACCGATGGAAAATTGATGAGTGGTCGTGATGTAGCCATTGCCTGTCTATTAGGGGCTGAAGAATTCGGTTTTGCGACCGCCCCATTGGTAACCATGGGCTGCCGCATGATGCGTGTATGCAACTTGGATACATGTCCATTTGGGGTTGCGACCCAAAATAGTGAATTACGAAAACGATTCAAAGGAAAACCTGAATATGTCATGCATTTTATGGAATTTATTGCCCAAGAACTACGGGAGATCATGGCTCAATTAGGTTTTCACAGCGTGGATGAAATGGTTGGTCATAGTGAATGTCTAAAAGTACGTACCTCATCCAATGCGCGTCAAAATATGTTGGATTATGCCGCCATCTTACGTAAGCCACAACCTGTCCATTTCGAAAAGAAAGTGGATCCACAATTGAATCGCACCGTCGATGCAAAAGTATTGATCCCCGCTTTCCAAGAAACATTGAAATCAGGTGAACCAAAAACCGTATCCATCGAGATTTCATCAACCAATCGTACCTTGGGTACCTTGTTGGGTTCGACCATTACGCAACAACATCGACCTTACAAAGACAATACCTTCAAGATCGTTGCCCGTGGGGGTGCTGGTCAATCTTGTGGTGCATTCTTGCCAAAAGGCGAAACCTTATCCGTCCATGGT
The DNA here is from genome assembly GCF_033971885.1 of Absicoccus intestinalis. Lineage (NCBI taxonomy): Bacteria > Bacillati > Bacillota > Erysipelotrichia > Erysipelotrichales > Erysipelotrichaceae > Absicoccus > Absicoccus intestinalis. Next base: position 49,612 of record NZ_JALBUS010000001.1, read on the forward strand.
GATGCCAATGACTATTTTGGAAAAGGCCTCAGTGGTGGTATCTTGGCCATTCGTCCCCAATCAGCCAGTCCATTGGTTGCCCAAGACAATGTGATCATTGGTAATGTAGCTTTGTATGGCGCAACCAGTGGTAAAGCCTTCATTCGCGGCATTGCCGGTGAACGTTTCTGTGTTCGAAATTCCGGAGCTATAGCCGTTTGTGAAGGTTGTGGCGACCATGGCTTGGAATATATGACTGGCGGTACCGCGGTTATCTTAGGAAAAACGGGTAAAAACTTTGCGGCTGGTATGAGTGGTGGTATTGCGTATGTATGGGATAAAGATCATGAGCTCTATCAACAATTGAATCCAACCTTGGTTTCCATGGAACCAATATCGATGAAAAACGATATCGAAACGTTAGAAGCCATTTTAAAAGAACATGTCGAAATGACACAATCCGAGATCGCACAAGAAATCTTAGCCCATTTTGATGCTTCCCTAGCTCAATTTAAAAAGATCGTGCCAAAGGATTTCGCAAAGATCTCAAAAATGATCAAAACATTAGAAGATAAAGGCTACAATCATGAAGAAGCTCAAATCAAAGCCTTTGAGCAATTGTACGATTAGGAGGATGACGTATGGGAAAATATACAGGATTTTTAGAATATGAACGTCAAGCGAATCCTTGGATGGATGAAAAAGAGCGAATTCAAACGTTCCGAGAATTCCAACAAGATCTTCCTTTAGAGAAACGTCGTCAACAAGCAGCACGCTGTATGAACTGTGGATCTCCCTATTGTCAATCGGCCATGGAATTAAAAGGTATGGTCACCGGATGTCCACTTCATAATTTGATTCCAGAATGGAACGATGCCATCTATCGAAATCAAATGGACTTTGCGTTTGCCCGTTTATTTAAGACAAACCCCTTCCCGGAATTCACAGGTCGGGTTTGTCCTGCCCTTTGTGAAAAGGCATGCTTAAATGGTTTTGATGGCGAACCCGTGACTTGTCATGATAATGAAAAAGCCATTATTGAATATGCCTATGAGCATGGCTGGATGAAAGAGCGAATCCCAACTGTCCATACCGAAAAGAAAGTAGCTGTCATTGGCGCCGGTCCGGCGGGATTGACCGTGGCTTATCTTTTGAATCAGCGTGGTCATCAAGTCACCGTCTATGAACGAGATAGTTATCCCGGTGGTTTATTGATGTTTGGTATTCCAAATATGAAACTCAATAAGACCTATGTAGAACGTCGGATCACCTTGATGCAAAAAGAAGGTATTAAATTCATCTGTAATACCGAAGTAGGAAAAGATATCAAACGAAAAGATTTGGAAAAAGCATACGATGCGATCGTACTTTGTACGGGTTCCAAAGAGCCACGTGATCTGAAGGGCCCAGGTCGTGATGCGAAAGGCATATATTTTGCGGTGGATTTCTTAAGTCAAAACACCAAGCATCTATTAACGGATTCACCTTATATCAGTGCCAAGAACAAACATGTAATCGTTGTTGGTGGGGGCGATACCGGAAATGACTGTGTGGGTACTTGTATTCGTCATGGTTGTAAATCCATTACGCAATTGGAAATGATGCCAAAAGCACCGGATACCAGAACCGCCAGCAATCCATGGCCCGAATGGCCAAAGGTTTGTAAGACCGATTATGGTCAACAAGAAGCCATTTATCAATTTGGTCATGATCCTCGTATTTATCAAACGACCATTGAAGAATTCATTCAAAAAGATGGTCAATTAACCGCTGTTAAAACTGTTCAAGTCGAATTCAAAGATGGCAAGTTACAAAATGTCAAAGGTTCCGAAAAGACCTTGCCTTGTGATCTATTATTGATTGCGGCTGGTTTTGTGGGCGTACAAGATACGATCAGAAAAGATTTCCATTTGGAGATGACCCCACGAAATGTCTTTGCGACCAATGAAAAACATCAGACCAAAGATGAACATATCTTTGTAGCTGGCGATTGCCGTCGTGGTCAATCGTTGGTCGTATGGGCCATTGCGGAAGGCAAAAAAACCGCAAAAGAAGTCGATACATACTTGATGGGATATTCAAGTATCGATGCTTGACAAAAAAAACTTTGTCGTTGATAATGTGTTCGTAAACGACAAAGTGTCGGGTACACAAATGTATTTGGGTGCTCGACTTTTTGTCTTTAAAGGAGAAATTTATGATACATGAAGAATGTGGTGTCTTTGGTGTCTATGCGAAACAACCCATGGATGTAGCGAAAATGGCTTATTATGGCCTGTATGCCCTGCAACATCGTGGACAAGAAAGTTGCGGCATTGTTGTCAATCAAGATGGCTTATTCTATTCCAAAAAAGATCTAGGTCTAGTCAGTGATGTTTTCCATAAAAATGATTTAGCTTCTTTACCGCAAGGAAAAATGGCCATTGCACATTGTCGCTATGGTACAACCGGCGCAACAAATCGTGCCAATGTACAACCCTTGGAAGTGAACCATCAAAAGGGTCCTTTGGCCTTGGCTCATAATGGTAATTTGACCAATGCCTATGAATTGCGCAATCAATTGGAATTGGGTGGTGCCATTTTCCATACAACCGCAGATACAGAAACAATTGCGTATTTAGTCACGCAACAACGCTTAAAAACAGGATCCATCGAAGAAGCCATTCGCCGTACCATGGATCAATTAGAAGGTGCCTATTCGTTATTATTTATGTCTCCTTCGAAAATGATCGCGGTCCGTGATCCTTATGGATTCCGTCCTTTATGTTATGGACAATGCGATGATGGAACGTATGTAGTTGCGAGTGAAAGCTGTGCTCTTGATGTTGTGAATGCCCATTTCATCCGTGATTTGGAACCAGGTGAAATGTTGGTCTTTTATCAAAATGGTGTACAAAGTTATCGTCACCACATTCATGAAAAACAGAAACATATTTGTATTTTTGAATATATTTATTTTGCCCGGCCAGATTCTGTCATTGATGGAATTTCCATTCATGAAGCACGTAAAAAAGCCGGTGAAGTATTATGGGAAAGCTGTCCAGTCGAGGCCGATGCCATCGTTGGTGTACCGGATTCAGGATTGGATGCTGCCCTTGGCTACAGTCAAGCATCCGCTATCCCTTATGTTATGGGCTTTATGAAAAATCGGTACATTGGTCGTACGTTTATTTCCCCTGGTCAAGATTCACGGATTGATAAGGTACATATCAAATTGAATCCGATTTCCAGTGAGATCAAGGGAAAACGCATTGTATTGATCGATGATTCGATCGTTCGTGGTACAACTTCGGCACAAATCGTCCGCTTATTGCGAGATGCAGGTGCCAAAGAGATCCATGTCCGCATTTCTGCTCCCCCTTTCTTAAATCCATGTTTCTATGGTACCGATATTGATTCAAAAGAAAACTTGATTGCGTGTCATCACAGTGTGTCCGAAATTTGTAAGATCATTGATGCCGATTCTTTGGAGTATTTACCTTTGGATCAACTGTATCAATTGATTGGTCATCATCAATATTGTGATGCTTGTTTTTCTGGCAATTATCCAACGGCCGTACCAAGCAGTACAGCGAAAAATCGGTTTGAACAACCTCTACAAGATCAAGAATAGATCGACCTTCATGGTCGATCTTTTTTTCATAAAAAAACAACATCGCTTAGATGTTGTTTTCATCGTATAAATAAATGGATTCTTTAGCGCGTTTCTTTTTCTTATGTCCATGACCAATCAATGGTGCAATGAAAATAAGGATTGGGAAAATTTCCAAACGACCAATCAACATGGCCAAAGACAAGACCAATTTTGATAAATCACTAAAGGCATGGAAATTTCCAAAGGGACCAACCAGTTTAAATCCAGGACCAATATTGCCAAGACATGAAACACAAGCAGAAATGGTCGTTTCCATATCAAAGCCGTCAATGGAAACCAAAAAGAAACAAATTCCCATGATCAATATGTAACAGCCAAAATAGCTCATGATCTGATTGACCACTTTTTCAGGGACAGCCTTTCCATCAAAAGTGATCACTTTTACTTTTTGTGGGTGTACGCTTCGTTGAATATCCGCTTTGATTCGACGAACCACGATCATCATTCGGCTTACTTTCACACCGCCTCCGGTCGATCCGGCACAAGCGCCCAATACCATCAACAACAATAAGACCATCTTAGAGAAGGTCGGCCATAAATCAAAGTTACAGGATGAATAGCCTGTGGTCGTGATGATGCTGGATACTTGGAAGAAGGCTAAGCGTATGGAGCGAACGACATCGTAGTTATACATGGATAATATATTGATCGTGATCAATGCCGTGGATGCCAAAATGACATATAGATAGTTCTTGACTTCTTCCATCTTAAAGGCGTTTTTAAAATCGTGGATCACTAAGAAAAAGTAAAAGTTGAAGTTCACCCCAAATAAGGCCATAAAAATACCAATGACCCATTCATAATAGGCATTATGATATTCCCCGATTCCTTGATTGGTCACACTAAAACCACCGGTCCCGGCAGAACCAAAGGTATTACATAAGGAATCAAAAAGCGGCATGTGCCCCATGACCAAGAGGATGACCTCGATGATGGTCAATCCCATATACATTAAGTATAGGATCATGGCACTTTGGCGCAATCGTGGAACCAACTTGCCAATGACGGGACCTGGTGATTCCGCCCGTAAGATGTGCATCGAACGATCATTGGATTTGGGTAAGATGGCTAAGACAAAGACCAAGATTCCCATACCACCGATCCAGTGGGTGAAGCTTCGCCAAAACAACATACATTTTGGTAAGGACTCCACTTCTTTTAAAATGCTGGATCCCGTGGTCGTAAAGCCGGATACGGCTTCAAATAAAGCATCCATATAATGCGGGATCGTACCCGACAGATAAAAAGGCAAAGCGCCAATGATGGATAAAACGATCCAACACAGGCCCACCGCCATCAATCCATCCCTGGCAAAATACGAGGCATGACTGACTTTTACACGTGAAAAAGGTAAGCCAAGAAGCAAGGAAAGGATGATCACGATCACAAAGGATGAAATATCTTCATGATAGATCAAACCACAAATCAATGGAGCCACCAATAAACCGGCCAATGCCAATAAAACATATCCGATCACATTAACGATGACACGCCAATTTAATTTTCGAAATTCATATTTAAGCCAAGACATCATTTAAATCCCTCAACTTTGGAATTGAACTAACCACTACGATCGTATCATCCAATTGCACCGAACTATTTCCATTAGCAATTTCAGGATGACCATGATGCGAAATATAGCCAATCAATATGCCTGGTTTAAATGTCAGATCTTTTAATGGGATCCCAATAAATTTACAATTTTTCCGAACCCGAAATTCCAAGGCTTCGACGGTATTTTCATTTAATGTGATCAAAGATTCAATATTGGATCCAACCGCATTCTGCATTGCCCGCACATACCGAACGATTCGATTCGCTGTAATATATTTTGGCGATACCGAATTGCACATATCGAATTTTTCCAACAAAAATTCTAAAGACATTCGATTGATCTTTGGCATGACACGCTCAACGCCTTGACTGGCGGCAAACATGGAAATAATAACATTTTCTTCATCATTGTCGGTCAATGCGACAAATGCATCCATCGTCGTTAAATTCTCACTTAATAAGAATTCTTGATCGGTTCCATCGCCAAGGATCACATTGGCTTCGGGAAATTGCAGGGCCAATTGACGGCATTTTTCCGGATCTTTTTCAATGATCTTGACACGAATATTCATACCTAACATCATGCTGGTTAGATAATAGGTGATCCTTCCACCGCCAACGATCATGATTTCATTGAAATTCCGATATTCGGAAACACCGGTAGTAATCAAGAAGGATTCAATATGTTGGGTCGTTCCAATCACAGAGATACGATCGCCTTTTTGGATCACAAATTCGCCATCTGGAATGATAACCTCTTTGCCTCGATTGACAGCACAAATCAATACGGTACCATGATGGCGTGAGCCAATCGAGCGGACTTTTTCATCGCAAAGCAAACTGTTTTCGCCCACGATGATCTCGGCAATCTCAACGCGTCCTTTCGCAAAGGTACTGACATGTACACCTTGTGAAAAATGTAAAGAACGGACAATTTCACGAGCGGCCCCTCGTTCTGGATTGATGCTCATGGAAAGATGCAATTCATCTTTTAATAATTCAATGGAATTGACATATTCCGGATTTCGAACACGGGCAATGGTGTTTTTCACACCTAATTTTTTTGCCAACATGCAACAAATCAAGTTCACTTCATCACTGCCGGTCACCGCAATCATCATATCGGCTTCTTCGATGTTTCCTTCTTTTAATGTATTTACATTCGCACCATTTCCATGGATACAAAGAACGTCCAATTGATCGGCACATTTTTCTATAATTTTCAAACGATTGTCAATGATGGCAATGTCATGTCCCTCTTTCTCGAGTTGTGAAGCCAAAGTAAATCCAACTTTGCCTCCCCCTACTACCGTTATTTGCATTGCTTTTTCCCTCCGTAGTTTGCTAATTATACCATATTTCTTAATTTTTGTATCGAGGCATATATATAGCCAAAGACCAAATTTTTTTGTATAGTAAAGATAAGGAGGAAATAAAAGATGAAATATACATGTGACGTATGTGGATGGACATATGATGAAGCTGTAGGTGATCCAGACAATGGTATTGCTCCAGGCACAAAATGGGAAGATCTTCCTGCTGACTTTACTTGTCCATTATGTGGCGTTGGTAAAGACCAATTCTCAAAAAGTGAATAAAGAAAAGCATCGATCCATTGGGATCGATCTTTTTATAAGGGTCTTTCCAGTCCCACCCCTTCCATTTCGATAATAGCGATCAGCGGGATCTTTTGTTTGACAATTTGCATATACTTTTCATTCAGATCTAGCTTGGATACCATGACTTCTTTTTGTATATAATGTTGGCCATCGTAATACGTAATACATACGATCATGCCTGGTTGGATCAAATGAATTTGCCGATCCAATTCATCTCTTGCATCTTCATCCAAGATCTTTGGTTTCACAATGATCTTCTCTTGTTGCGCCAATAATTCTTTTAAGCCCTTTAAAGAATCAAACGATTGAAAGATAGCTGCTCGATTTTTATTGGGCATTGTGCCCTCCAATCAACAAATTTCGCTTTCGAGCCGTTGCTTTTTCTTCCAGATTCATGCCCTTTAAAATGGCATTCTTTCCATATTTTTGTTTGATTTCAATAATGGCTTTTTGGACCGATGCTTCTTTTTCAATGGTATTTGGATCCGTAAACAAATCATAACTTTCATATCTTTCATCCTTGACATCACAAAAAGACAAACCAATTTGACGAATGGGATAGTGCGGATCCACGATTCGTTGATACAATCGTTTAAATTCAGCCAATAAGATTCGATAGGAATTGGTACAATTCGTAATTTTGGTAGTTGCCGAAGAAGCTTTGCGACAATTTTTAGAATATCCCACATATAATGCGATCCGATTGGTCACTAAATGTTCATCGACCAATCGCAATACATTGACATCTACCATTTCTTTGACGATCAAATACGCATCTTGATACGAATAATCTTCAAACAAAATTTGACTATTGGAAATCGAATGCGCCTGTGAATGATACGCTTTGATATCTTGGATCGTCGTTGGTTCTTTGCCCCATGCATGATCAATCAAATATTCGGCCTGGATCCCAAAAACCTGATATAAAATCGATTCCGGATAATGGGCTAGATCATACATATCAAAAATACCCAGGCTCGCCAATCGACGACTGAGGCCGGGTCCAATTCGCCAAAAATCGGTCAAGGGTTTATGATGCCACAATATATTTTGATACAGACCTTCATCCAAATACCCCATATTATCGGGTACATGTTTGGAAAGAATGTCCAGTGCTACTTTGGTCAAATATAAATTGGTCCCAATCCCAACAGTAGCCGTAATATGCGTTTGTTCGAAAATCGCATCCGTGATCTTTTTCGCCAACGCTTTGGGAGATAGACCATATAATTTCATATAGGGTTCAATATTTAAAAACGATTCATCAATGGAATACACATGAATATCTTCTTTGGCTACATAGTTTAGAAAAATCTTATAGATCCTGGCTGCATATTCCATATACAATCGCATCCGTGGTTTGGCCACGATATAATCCATGCCCTGGGGAATCTCAAAGATGCGACAACGATTTTTCACTCCCAATGTCTTCATTTTTGGTGTGATGGCCATACACAAAGCCCCATTTCCACGCATTGGATCGGCCACGACTAAATTCACCGCAAAAGGGTCCAATCCTCTTTCACTGCATTCTACGGATGCATAAAAAGATTTTAAATCAATACATAAATACATATCTGTGTCCTCTTTATAGCTTTATTATAAGAAAAAAAAGATGGATTTCCATCTTTTTATGCAACTTTTATGCAACTAGAGTAAAAAATAAGACATTTGTGCATTTTTATTTCATTTTATCTTGTATTTTTCCATACAATTGTTTTGTGGCTTTTTCACTATGATCATTGATCACAAAGATCCGTTTTTGGGTTTGAATGATGATAAACGGTTTTTGGTGCACATATACATAACACCGTACGCTCCCATACTTTTTGGTGTCAGCTTCTCCATTAAAATAATCCATTTGAAGCGGATCATCCATGGCTACTTGATCAACAAGATCCAGCTCTTGAATGGATGTATACGCAATCTTATCGGAAGACGCCGTTCCCTTGACGACAAACGTTTCTTTTTCAAAGCGAAATGAATTGGCTGTATGTTCCTTTACTTTTTGATCATGCGTATACGTAATGATAAAAAAGGCAATCACTAATAATGTCGACGCAAATCCTAAGATCAAGGACGCGGTTTTATTTGGTCTCATGGTTCCATTATATCTATCCATCCTGCCAATTTCCAGTTGTTCGGATGGATTGAAAGAATGCGCGTTCTAGAGTAGAATAGAAACATCGAGAGGATGAAATTGATATGAAAAAAACGCGTACACGATTTGCTCCCAGTCCAACGGGATATATGCATATTGGTAATTTACGAACAGCTTTATTCGAATATTTGATTGCCAAACATGACAATGGTGATTTTATTCTTCGAATTGAAGATACCGACCAGGTTCGACAAGTAGAAGGAGCAACCGAAATCATCTATGATACCCTGAAAAGCGTAGGCATGAATTGGGATGAAGGCCCCGATATCGGTGGCAATTATGGTCCTTATATTCAAAGTGAACGATTGCCTATGTATAAAGGCTATGCCGAAGAATTGATCCAATTAGGGAAAGCCCATTATTGTTTCTGCAGTGAAGAAGACATTGAGAAGCAACGACAAGAACAAGGTGAATCTTTTGTTTTTCATGATCCATGCAAGAACTTGACACCCGAAGAAATCCAAGCCAAATTAGATGCAGGTCAACCTTATGTCATTCGCCAAACCATCGATCATGTGGGTTCCCAAGATTTTGATGATGAAGTCTATGGCCATATTGAAGTCGATGGCGATTTATTGGATGAACAAGTATTGATCAAATCCGATGGATTCCCGACTTATAACTTTGCGAATGTCATTGATGATCACCAAATGGAAATCAGTCATGTCGTTCGTGGCAATGAATATTTATCATCTACTCCAAAATACAATCTTTTATATGATGCCTTTGGATGGGAACGTCCCATCTATGTCCATGTGCCACCCGTCATGAAAGATGAACATCATAAATTATCCAAACGAAATGGCGATGCTTCGTTCCAAGATCTAGTTGCCAAAGGCTATTTACCCGAAGCCATCATTAACTATATTGCCTTATTGGGATGGTCACCAGAAAATGATCAAGAAATTTTCTCTATGGATGAATTGATCCAAATATTTGATACACATCGTATTTCCAAGCGTCCAGCCATCTTTGATATTGATAAACTCACTTGGATGAATAGTGAATACATCAAAGCAATGCCAAAGGAAACCTTCTATCAAAAGGTAGAGCCGTATTTAAAGAAAGTCATCACCAAAGATTTGGATCTAGCTTATATTGCGGAATTGATCCAATCTCGAATTGATCGTTTTGATCAAGATGAAATCACCGAAATGATCGATTTCTTTGAAGCTTTGCCAGAAGATTATGATTTGGAGATGTATAAACATAAACGTCAGAAATCAACCAAAGAAAAATCCATTGTTTCCTTAAAAGCCGCTTATGATTTATTGAAAGATTTTGATCAATGGGATAGTGTCGATGCGATTGGTGAAGAAATGATGAAATTACCAACACAATTGGAGGTAAAAAATGGCGTTGTTTTATGGCCGATTCGTACCGCTCTTTCCGGTAAACGTGCCACTCCAGGAGGCGCCTTTGAGATTGCGTATGTCTTAGGAAAAGAAGAAAGCTTACGTCGTATCCAAGTGGGTATCGATCGATTGGAAAAGGATCTACAAAATTAAGCTTGCAGGAGCATCCGCTCCTGTTTTTTTGAAAAAAGGAACTGGAATTTTTCCAGTTCCTTATAATGGTCGGAAATCCGATGCCGGATGCTTACAAACCGGACAAATAAAGTCGTCTGGCAATACTTCGCCTTCATAGATGTACCCACAAATCGTACAGATCCAGCCTTTGCGTTTTTTTGGTTCCGGTTTTGGTTTGATGTTCGAAAAATAATAGGCGTACGTAGCCGAAGGGGTATCGTCCCATACATCTCCATCTTCGATGGTGGCAATAAATAAAGTATGACTGCCCAGATCAATGGCTTGGATCACTTTTCCAGAAAGATATCCATTGGTTTGATCCGTATGAATGATTGCTATGCCATTTTCCGCACGAGAAATAGAAACTTCCGCAAATTTATCGACATCTCGTCCACTTTGGAAGCCAAAATGCGAAAATGTATCAAACTTCGCCTGCTCACTTAAGATGGATACATTAAATTGACCCGTCTTTAGGATCATATCATGGGTATAATTCGCTTTATTGACCGAAATCGAAATGGTGTTGGGTTCACTCGCCACTTGAACAGCCGTATTGATGATACAGCCATTATCTTTTTGACCATCACGAGCTGTCAATACAAACAAACCATAACTGAGCTTTTTCATTACATCGAGATTCATTGTTCTCCTCCTTTCCTCTTTTGTTACTTCTATTGTACCAAAAAAAAGCCAAATCTTTCGACTTGACTTATTTTTTTGGTAACTTAAAGGAACTCTTTAAAGAAACGATGCGATTAAAAACCAAAGCATCGTCTTTACTATCTTTTGGATCCAAATTATAGTAACCAGAACGAACAAATTGGAAACGATCCCCATTGGTGTAATTCTTGATGGTTTCTTCCACGTAACAAGGATGCAATACCGTCAATGAATTTGGATTTAAATTGACCGATCCATCTTCATTGTAGACACCTTTTTCTTCATCCACCAGGTTTTCATACAAACGAACCGTTGCGGGGATGGCATGTCCACAATCCACCCAATGAATCGTACCTTTGACTTTTCGTCCCGTAAATCCCGTACCCGATTTCGTTTCCGGATCATAGGTACCATGAATGATGGTCACCTTGCCATTTTCGTCTTTTTCAAAACTTGTACATTTCACGAAATAAGCATTCATCAAACGAACTTCATTACCAACAAAGAAACGACGATATTTCTTTGGGGGTTCTTCCATAAAATCGTCGCGTTCGATCCAAACTTCACGGGAGAATGGCACTTTTTTGTTACCTGATTCGGGATTTTCCATATTCAATGGAGCATCCAAATATTCAACTTGTCCTTCCGGATAGTTATCGATGACCAATTTGATCGGATCTAAAACAGCCATCAAGCGTGGTGCTTTGGGTTTCAGATCATCCCGTACAAAGTGTTCCAACATGGCATAATCCACACTGGAATTGCTCTTGGATACACCCGCGGCTTCCATAAAATTACGAATGGATTCCGGTGTGAAGCCACGACGACGTAAAGCAGCAATCGTAACTAGGCGTGGATCATCCCAACCATCCACGATGCCTTGGTCAACCAAACGTTTGATGTAGCGTTTTCCGGTAATGACATTGGTCAAATACATTTTCGCAAATTCGATTTGTTTCGGTGGATTTGGAAACTCAGCTTGGGTCACGACCCAATTGTATAGTGGTCGATGATCTTCAAATTCCAAGGTACAAATGGAATGCGTTACGCCTTCGATCGCATCTTCGATGGGATGGGCAAAATCATACATCGGATAAATACACCATTTATCTCCCGTATTGTGATGGGTCATACGGGCTACACGATAAAGAATAGGGTCTCGCATATTGATATTGGGACTGGCCATATCAATTTTGGCACGCAATGTTTTTGAACCATCTTCAAATTCACCATTTTTCATTCGCTCAAATAAATCTAAGTTTTCTTCAATAGAACGATTGCGATACGGAGATTCTTTGCCAGGCTCTGTCAAAGTACCACGATAGGCATGAATTTGCTCGGCCGATAGATCATCGACATAAGCCACCCCTTTTTTGATGTATTTGATGGCAATTTCATACATTTGATCAAAATAGTTGGATGCGAAGCGTACGCCACCAACATATTTAGCGCCTAACCATTCCACATCTTTGACAATCGATTCTACAAATTCATTGTTTTCTTTCATAGGATTGGTATCATCAAAGCGTAAGTGGAAATCACCATGATATTCTTGGGCAAGGCCATAATTTAATAAAATCGATTTCGCATGGCCAATGTGTAAATAGCCATTGGGTTCTGGTGGAAATCGAGTAACCACTTTTGTATATGTTCCGTCAGCAAGATCTTCATCAATGATGCGTTCAATAAAGTTCTTGCTATTGGTTTCTTTTTCCATTTCTTCTCCTCCATAACTTTCTTTAGATATAGTCAATTTTACCATAAATAAAAAGAAAGTGCTTGATGAATCACAAGCACTTATCCTTCTGGATTTAATAGATGGAATTTATCAAAAACATAAAACAATAAACTCAAAAGCATCGCAACCACACATGCCAAGACCATACCAGTCAATTCAACCGTTCCAAAATGAATCGTGACACCCGATAAACCGGTCACAAAGACAACCGAGGTCAAGATCATATTGATACTTTTTGAGTAATCCACTTGATCATCAACAAGAATACGCAATCCGGATGTTCCAATCATACCATACAATAAGAAACTAATTCCACCAATGACCGGTCCCGGAATGGTTTGGATCAAGGCCGATAAAGGACCAATAAACGAACAAATGATCGATAAGACTGCCGCTCCACCAATGACTTGGACACTATATACGCCCGTAATGGCCATGACCCCAATGTTTTCGCCATAGGTTGTGGTAGGAACCGATCCAACCAATCCACTCAAGGCACTGGAAAAATTATCCGCAAACAAAGAGCGATGCAAGCCCGGATCTTTTAATAAATCACGACCAACGACTTCACTGGTTACAATTTGATGACCAATGTGCTCCGAAGTAATGACCAATAATACCGGTAAGATCATCAAGATCGCATGAATGTCGAATTTTGGTGCTTGAAAATGAGGCATCATGAAGAAGGATGCTTCTTGCACAGGACGTAGATCAACAATACCCACGCAAATGGCTGCGATGTAACCACAAACGATCGCAATCAAGATGGGAATCACACTAAAGAATTTACGGAAACAAACCGATCCAACGATTGCCACGCCTAAAGTCACCGCAAATACGATCACATTGGCCGGATCGACCACTTTATCCAACAAACCCGCATTAGAAGCTGCATTGCTGGATAATTCCAAGCCAATCAAAGCCACAACGGGTCCCATGGCTGCACTGGGTAAGACAATATCGATCCATTTGGTGCCTACTTTGTAGATGATAAAGGCAAGAATACACCCACAAATGCCGGTAACGACAAAGCCACCTTGGGCATAGGGAAACCCCCATTTCGCAATAACCAAGGAAGCCGGTCCTAAAAACGCAAAACTACTTCCTAAATAAGCCGGCGCTCTTCCTTTCGTGATCAAAATAAATAATAGGGTCCCAATTCCATTCATCAATAGCACAACGGCTGGATTGATTCCTAAGACAAAGGGAACCAATACGGAAGCACCAAACATCGCAAACATATGTTGCAGACTCAAGGGTGCTAATAAACGAAAAGGAACTTTTTCTTGTACTTGAATAATACGTTTCGCCATTTTTTCTCTCCTTCTGAACCTTCCATGTGTATTTATATCATATTTTTCCTCATGCATTCAATAAAGAGTGTGGTATAATAGCGATGTGCGCCCGTAGCTCAATAGGATAGAGTGTCAGATTCCGATTCTGAAGGTTGCGGGTTCAATTCCTGTCGGGCGCGCCATTTAAGGAGAGAATATGTCAACGATATTATTTGATTTAGATGATACCTTGATTCAATCCATGTATGTTTGGGAAGATGCCATTACGGCATTATTTGAAAAACTACATATTGATATAGACTTTGAACGCGCTAAAAAGACCTTTATGACCAAGCGTTTTAGTGAAGTTCTTGTTTATATCAAGAAATATTATTATCCCCATGCCACCATTGAACAAATGAATGATTTCTGTATGTCCTTTGTGATCGATCAATATCAACATCATGTTCCAGCAACCCAAGGTGCCGTTGAATTTGTACATGAACAAGCTAAAAAAGGAACAACCATGGCCGTTGTCACTTCCAATGATTATCATGTCACAAAATCGGTTTTACAACGATTGGATATGTATGATGCGATGCAAGCCATCTTCTCGGCTGAAGAATTGCATTTGACCAAACGCGAACCAGAAATCTACAACTATGCATTAAACAAGTTACATGCCACACCAAAAGATACCCTTGTCTTTGAGGATTCCATGTATGCGATTGAAACCGCTCGTTCATTGGGAATTCGTTGTATTGGCATTGAAAACGATTGGAATCGTCGTGATTTTATGAGAAATCATGTCGAAACGATCCATGACTTCACTGAACTACATTCGTTTCTGTAGCTCAGTTGGATAGAGCATTCGCCTCCTAAGCGAAGGGTCGGCGGTTCGAATCCGCCCAGGAACGCCATCTATATAAGAAAAACGATAAGACTTAGTCTTACCGTTTTTTTATTGGATCTCGTCTTATAAACCCAACATCTTAAATGCATCTTCTTCCGAATAATTTTCTGTACTAGAACTTCCTTTTTCTAATTCTTTCATCAATTGATTGAATGCATTGATTTTCATCTCTGAATTGCCCCTATCCTCCTTTGGAGCATCTACAATATTACGCATGATTCCATACCCTTTCATGAATAGTTTAAGCCATTCAAACAGAAAAATTGATCATTGTGGGTACATCGTAACTACAACAATTGTATAAACTAATCTGTATTTCGTCTTGAAAAATAGTCACATTGAATCGAATATTTCTTTGAAATACTCCTCTTATTCTTGCTTGATCTACCGTTCATAAACCATGTTTAATTGATTCCATATATAAACATGACTATAATTCGCAACAAAGTGGCCTAAGTCCTTTCCTATAGGGACATTGACCACTTTTTTCATTCTTTCACTGTCAAAGACTTTGCCTTGCATTTTTCAATAAGAGCACGTATCCCAACGCTCACAAATAAGATCAAACCACAAAAGATCGATAAAAATCCCAATGGCAACAAAAAGAAGTTTTCATGTAAGATACCCTGGGCATCCACATATTCGACCGACATCCCTTTAATGACTAACATCAATAAGCCCATCAATAAAAAGATCCCACCAATGATTGAAGTAACCATATTGTATTTGGCCTTTCTTGTTTCACTCCCGTCTTTGATCACTTTTTCTGTTATGTTGTTCATATGATTGTTTTCTCCTTTCAACAACTGGTCCAAGGAGATATCAAAAATATGGGACATTTGGATCAACATCTCAATGTCTGGTAGATTTTTATTGTTTTCCCACTTGGAAACCGCTTGTCGGCTTACATGTAGCTGAGTGGCAAATTGCACCTGTGTCAGCTTTTTCTCTTTACGAATCGTTTTGATTTGTTGTCCAAAATCCATGTCATTCTACCTCCATAATCAAAGTCTAGTTGCATTGGTTCCATGCTTCAAGAAAGTCGTTCTTGCCTTTAAAAAAATAGATAAGCAAGCGTTGCTTGCCTACCTATTTTAACGTAAAATCCTAAGAATCAAAATGATTAAGAATGGATTTATATTGGATACTCTTGTTTTCGTTAAATTCCTTTTGGGCTGCCTGTACATATTCTGGCTCCTGCAAGAAATCAAAAGCTTGACCAGCCAATACATGAGCCGCGTAGAAAGCACCTTTGGCACCCAATGAAGAACCTGCACAAGCAGCGGCCTGCCAAGTATGCGGACCAATCCCAACTGGCCAACAAGCACTAGAAAAAGTGGACATAGGCATATTAAAACTGACATCGCCCGTATCCGTACTGGCTGTCATGAAGACCGTTTTCCAAAAGGAACGATCTTCAACACAAGAATTCATAATTCGTTGGCTAGTTCCATACAAATGATTTTTGTTTTCAACAATTTGAGGATCCACACTCATCTGGATGGCTTTCGCAAAATCCAGCTCTTCTTGCGTAAACGGCGGGAAAGGTGCCTCTTTCAAATTCTCATAACAAATATCCGTCATGATCTTAGCCTTCTTCATTTCCCAACAACCATATTCAACATCGATATCCACTGTTGTCTCGGTCATCATGGCAGCGCCTTTAGCCACTTTTTCCACCCGATCTAAGATCGATAACACATCCGACATATGGGGTGCACGAATAAAATACCAACTCGATGCAAGATCTGGGACAATATTTGGGATATTGTCACATTGCGTACTGTAATGGATTCGTGCTGCATCAATGACATGTTCTCTTAAATAATTGACTCCAACGTTCATTAATTCCACGGCATCCAAGGCACTTCGTCCTTGCCAAGGGGCAACCGCTGCATGAGCGGTTTTACCACGAAAAACAAAACGTACCGAAATATTCGCTAAATACGACTCTTCATAGGCACAATTGATATCCATAGGATGCCAGCTCAAAGCCAGATCACACCCTTCAAACATTCCTAAGCGAAGCATTTTGACTTTTCCCGATAGCAATTCTTCTTCGGGACATCCATAAAAACGAATGGTGCCAGACATGTTTTCTTTTGCCAACCATTGTTGGATGGCCAATGCCGCCACCAAAGCAGCAGAACCCAAAAGATTGTGTCCACAACCATGACCAGCCCCACCGACTTGGACAGGTTCTTGATGCGATATTGGCTTTTGCGATAGCCCTGGTAAAGCATCATATTCTCCCAATATCGCAATGACAGGTTTGCCTTGGCCATATTCGGCATAGAAAGTATGCTCCATCTTTGCCTGATCATGAATTGTAAAACCTGCTGATGATAAAATTTGTCGCAAATAGTTCGCCGAAAATTTTTCATGACCGCCTGTTTCTGGATGCGTGAACAAAGTCGATACACAATCCTCAAAAACGCTTTGTAACGAATCCACTGTCTGAAAGATATCTTGTTTATTCATGGGCATGGAACACTTTCATACTTAAGAAAATCGAAACAAACACACAAGATAAAGTACCTAAATAATTGGCTGAGCCAGGCAGCCAAGTAAACAATCCCGCTTTGATGGCTACATTGATCAAGATGGCAAATACAGTCATGGTGACTCCTAATTTTCTTTGTTTCATGGCAAATTGCATCAACAAAGCACCAAACAAGGCAGGTAACAAATAATTCAAAGCCAATGTAATTGATTGTGGCAATTGAGAAAGAATTCGACTACCTAGAATAACACCGATTGTCAAAACAGAGACATTGATAATAATCGAAATGGCCATACCTAACGTTGCGATGATCGATCCTTGTTCCGTTCCTGGTTCCACATCGGCAGCTACTTGCGCCATACTTGCACAAGGCAAGCGCATATTGGAAATATTACCTGAAAGAAAGGCCATATAAGTACCTACAGGTCCTAAGACGGCAAAATAAGAAATGGGTTCCACAAACCATAAGATACCAAAGGCCGAAATAGCGGCAATCGCAGCCGTCAATAAAGCTGCCCAATCCGGCAATAAATGATAAACGATTGCCAGCAACAAAGCGGGTGTAAACGATAAAAGTGCACCGAGATATCCTGTTGTTTTCCCAATGCGATGCATCATTGGTAAATATTCTTTTTCATAAAAATCTTTCATCTTCTGCCTCCTATAGTAATGCCGTAATGATCATGGATCCCAAGATCGCAATGGTCAAATTCCATTCTTTTAAACGTTTCATTTGAAATTTTTCAGTTATACACATCATAAGAGCCATGATCAAAGCCCCTAATACACAGGCCACTGCATTTTTATCCATCCGAACCAAATGGGTGGCTGACATCGCACTAAATACTCCAATGACTGCCGCCACCGAAATCATTGTCAATCGTTTGGCATTATTTCCCGAAATCTTCGTTTGCACTTTTTCCATCCGATTGGCGGCAAACGTCGCAAATAAGACCCATCCAATCGAACCAATGACCATGGTCCAAAGTGCCATTGTCAAAGCTTGGGGTGTCATCTTATCTACGCCTAAGGTCACACCCACAGCGCTTGTTCCCATATTGGCCGCTGTCGATTCAAACATGACAGCACCAATCAAGGATAAACGCATCCAAGCAATGGGACCACCCACTGTGATCAATAACGACAGCATCCCTGAAAGGATCACGATGGAAGGTCCAATCGAAGTAATCGCACCACTTCGAATGGCTTCTTTCATTTGTCCTTTGCTCAAACCAACCTTATTGCCTGCTTGATAGGCTTTTCTCAGAAAGGTGATTGCTTGCACCAACACCACACAAACCGGAACTCCACAAGCAATCCACATAGGAATTCCATTCGCAATTTGCATTGCATCCATATACTCTCTCCTCCTCGAAAACAAAAAGTCGAATTCCACTTTTACCGTAGAATCCGACCTGTTTTCTTATTCTATACACCCTGTCCTTTTACCTGAGAGTTTCATGTTACCACTTGCCCCTTCGGTACTCCTAAGAGATTCTCCAGAGTTTCTCCATTATCAGTCTTCCTGATAACTTCTACGATGATTCGAGTATACCATTTTCTTTCATTTATTTTCAATATTTTTTCATAGAATATTTTCAATGATTGTTCTGATTCATTTAATATTTTACTTTTTTAATATATATATATATAATTTTAATAAACATTCATTTAAGGTTCTTTTTATGTAAACACTGCATACTATCCAATAGCTTAGGAGGCTTTATACACAATGGATTTAATTGAAATCACCAATGATACCTATGAAAATTGGATCACAAACTATCCCCAACGAAACTTTCTGCAATCGAGCTATGAAGGCAAAAAAATGAGTCAAAATGGCGGACACATCTATTATTTGGCAGGAAAAGAAAAGAATACCATCCAAATTTGTGCCCTGCTTTGTTTACGACCCCTGATGAAACGATTTACCTTTGCGTATCTGCCCAGAGGCCCCATCTATGATGGGTCCCATCCAGAATATCTTCAATCGTTCTATGCCCAACTCAAACCCTTTTTGAAACAAAAAAAGTGCGTCTTTTTAGAAACCGATCCCTATATCCCTTTGCGTCAAAGAGATAAAGATGGCCATATCGTAGACCATGGCTGGGATCACTTTGACATTGTCCAACAATACAAAGACATGCACTTTCAACAACTTCCATGGAAACAAGGATACGATGAAACCAAACAATGTCGCTGGATGTCGGTACTCGATCTTCGACAGAAAACCAAAGAAGAAGTATTTGCTTCTTTTAGCGCCAAGACCCGACAAAACATTCGTAAAGCCATGAGAAACACCATTCAAGTGCGCCCTTTATCCAGAGAAGAACTTCCCATCCTTTACCATATGGTCAAAGAAACAGGACAACGAAGAAATTTTCCTTTTTTTCCCTTAAGCTACTATCAAGAACAATACGATTGTTTCCAAGACCATGCCCAGGCCTATTATGCCTATTTGGATCTAGATGCCTATTTGACAAGTCTCTATCAATCGATGGAAAAAGAAAAAAGCACGATCCAACAAGCCCAGGATGGATTGCGTCTCAACCCCTACTCTAAAAACTCAAAACATCGTTTACAAAAAGCCCAAGCCAATCTTCAGGCTTTGGATGTGCGCATAAAAGAAGCCAAACAACTCGCGCAAACCCATGGTAAGGAATTGGGATTGGCAGCTGCCATGTATATCTTCTATGGCCAGGAAATCATCTATTTAGCCAGTGGCTCCAATGACATCTATAAGACCTATAAGGGACCTTATGCCTTGCAATGGGCCATGATCCAACAAGCCATCGAGAAAGGATATAGCTATTATAATTTCTATGGCATCAGCGGCTATTTCGAACCCGATCAAGAAGGCTATGGCGTCTTTGATTTCAAACGAGGCTTTCATGCCGATGTAATCGAACTCATTGGCAATTACATCCTTACCATTTCACCCGCTTTGTATAAACTCTATGCGATCCGATCAAAAAAAAACGAGCTGAATGGCTCGTTTTACTTTAGATGATTGAATTGATCAGCTTTATCTTCTGGCAAAGCATACTCCATAAAGATATCTTTCTTCATGTAAGACATCTTAGCCATCATTTCCTTACCCATCTTGTCTAGATGTAATAAATCGGTCTTATCTGGATTTTCTGGTGTCACTAAGAACAAAGAAATCATATAGTAATTCTTGCCATCTACATCATAGATGTTGTAGTCGATCTCATATTTTGCTGTTGCATCTTTTTCTTGATGAATGGTTTGTACTTGCTCTAAGTAATTGTTGGTATCGCCACGAAAGGTCAAATAATTCCAATTGGAATATTCACCATTTTCTTTTAAGCCATTGGCCAAGGTATCCAAGGAAACCAATTCACCATCCGCAAACGTACCATTCTTACCACTTTCCTTGGTGGTAATGAGGATGCTCGCACTAAAATTATCATACTTTACAGCACCAAAATTATACGTAATGGCATGCGTATTTTGATCTTCATTTTTGGATTGAACCGTCATGCCCTTTGGCAATAGGACATCTTGATCAATACCATCCAAATGAAAGACAGAACTCTCATTCACATATGTATATTTTGATGTTTTGGTTGTGGTTTTTTCGGTTGTTTTTTGGTTGGAAGACGAATTGCCCGTAAAAATATTGGCACCCAATTCAACCACCATAAAGACAACGATCACGATCGCGATCACACGCATGATCCAAACTCGAACTCGTTTACCCATACAAATTCCCCTTTTCTTGTTCATTATACCATAAATAAAGTAGGTATCGAACGCTCATTGTATTGCGTGGAGATCACACCGCCATCACTACAACGAGAATACACACCCGCAAATTGGCCATTGTATACATATAGCCCTGTCATATTCGCATAGGGTTTAAATTCCTTTTCCCGGACCAGATCAATATTCTGATTTCGATACGGTTGAATATATTCTTGCACCAAATAATTGCGATCCATACAACGTTTGACTTGTTCATCCCATTGGGCTTGATGCAGATCAACACCCGCCCATACACCTTGCGCCCCATAGGAATCTTTCGGCTTGATGATCCAATGATCCTTATCATCTAAATCAATGGGCACGTTTTTGTTTAGATCATACGTTTTTGGTAAATGCTTTTCCATAAACGCATTTTCTTCATCCGTCAGATACGCTTGCATCCATGGATGTCGCAATACTTGATTGATTTGTTTATTATGGATGATCTGGGTTTGAAAACCACCAATCAAAATAACAGCTTGTTGTTTGATGGCCTCCAAAAAATCAAGACCGGCACAACGATCGACGATATCACTGGTCACCACTCGACGATACACCATATCTATTTTTCGATTCGTATAGATCGAATGCAGATGCGTCCCATCAAAAGCCAAATCCCGAATATCTAGGACTTCACATTGACAGCCATGCCGCTTAAAGATTTGTTGGAACACATATAACTCATTCAAATAGGCATTTTCTAAAAAATCAACAATAGCGACCATCGGATGCGGTGGTATCTGATCATCAGCCAAAGATAAAAAGGCATCGACCCAATGATCTTCCAATTCCATTTGTTCATAGGTATGGGGATCCTGTCGATATACATTATTGAACTTTAATAACTCCGCTAACTTCGCATTTTCATGCATAGCGGAAGTGCCATCGGTATTGAACTCACAAAATTTAAAATCTTTGGTCTTTTCATCATAAAAAATATCGATCCGACAAATCGGGATGCTCACATCGTATCGATTCGGCAACAAGATAAAGTCTTCCAATTGCTTCGAAAAAGGAAAGAGAGAGCGAATCTTCTCATCTTCTTTATAAGCCTGAATGACTTTTTCAAAGATGGTATACGTTTGATGAACGATCTGATGGAACCGTTGTTTATCTTCCTGAGAAAAGATCTTCGGAATATGGAGGGTATGCGTATAATTCTGATTGCCCGCATTCAATTCACTTTCAATAATGGCATTTTCCATTTGAAAAGCACTTTTCTTGCTCTCCAAAAAGTGCTTCTCGATATATTCTTTATATTGCTGGTCGATTGACATTTTGACTCCCCAAGGCTTCTAAATATCCTTGTTCTTGTATCAATAGGTTACCTTTTGCGGATTCTTTCAATGCATGGACCAAAGACTGTACTGGTCGACCATAGACATAAGCCTGCCAACCATCCTTCTGAATGGCTCGTTTCGCATCTTGGATCTCATCGATCGAATGCGCCCATTGATTCACATCACGAATGATTGTTTCATCATAGAAAATTCCTTTGATAAAAGCTGCATAGGCCAATAAATTCGGTAAAGGCATACTATCCGCCGAACGAATTTCCATACATTTCTTAACCCGGATATCCGGAAAGACCATCGATAAATAGTGTTCGATTTCTGGTGTACCAAACCCATACGTTTGTGCCACTTCTTTACACGTTTGATTCCCCGTTGGAATGAATTGGTCTTGTGTATGCATTAAGATCAAAGGATCATCCAATACATAGTTTTCATAACTTGCATAACCAAAGGTTGGTGAAAACAAATCCTCAATGATATGACATCTTTGGGGATCGGTATGCTGCCAAATGGAATCCCGTAACAAAATATCCGTATTCGGTTTTCCTGCATAATAGGGTGTATTAAAACTGATCAAAGCAAAAAGCGGGTGCAAGATATTGGCCATCCGATATTTTCGAACAAAATCCAGCTCATCCGCAAAATCAATCGAAGCATGGATCGACGCCGTTCCCTTCATCATTTCTTTCCCACGCGTTCCCGAATGAGCAAAATACGCTTCCATATATTGATAACGATCTTTGTCAATGCGTGGATACGCATCCACCGATACCGTTGGAATGCCCCCGCTATATACGATCGAATAGCCATTGGCTTGTACAAAAGCTTCAATGGGTTTCATTGCTCTTTGATACATTTTTTCAATCGCTTCGATCTGATCGGTATAGTGGAACGAAAACTCCAATTGACAACCGGGTTCTAACGTGATCAAAGTATCTTCATTTCCTAAAGCAACGATATGTCCTTTTTCATAACTTTTTTGCGGATAATTGGATTCAATTTGATGAAACAATCGCTCAATATCCGCATAGGGCATTGGTAAACCCGTTTCTTTATGAATGATAAAATGCTCAATTTCCATACCCACATAGTGCGTTTGTCGATGTTTTTCACCAGAACGAATATAATTAATGATCGAACCCATAATAAACGGACTCCTTTACTTGATCGGCATGGGTCTTACCAATCAAAGCCTCTAAAAGTGCAAAACCAAATTCCACACTGGCTGCAGCAGAACAAGCCGTAATCAAATTGCCATCCCGCACAACATATTGACGATGATAGATACCGCCAAAATCATCATTCAAAGATTCAAAACAAGTATAATTCTTCCCTTTTAATAAGCCTTCTTGGCCAAGAATGGTTGGGGCCGCACAAATCGCACCAAGGATTTTTTCTTGCGCAAAAAAAGGAAGCAATTTTAAGACTCTTTCATCTTTGCGCATCGTCATATGTTGCGGTCCTCCCGGTATCACCAAACAATCAGCCTTTTCAAAATCATAGTCTTCATAAGGAATGGTTGGCGTATATTGTACCCCAAAACGACCGGTCACATCTTCTTTTTCCAAACGAACGATGTCCACATCCACACCGCCACGTCGCAACAGTGCGATGGGTCCCATCGTTTCTAATTCTTCATATCCATTATCGATCAAAACAACGGCTCTCATATTCATACCTCCATTTGTGGTTATCTTTAGTATACTCATCATAAAAAGAATGCGCAAATCGGATAACCTAGGTTATAATGGTTAAAAAAGGAAGGCGTTCATCATGAGAAATTTTTTACAAAAATGTCAACGTGAAATTGTATTCAGTGCCATATTATATGCCATTTTAGGAATCCTTTTACTGGTATTTAACGTAAAAGCATTGGGAACCATCATACAAGTCTTGGGCTGGATCTTCATTGTTTATGCGATCTATAATTTCTATCTATATTTTGTTCGCAGAGACAGCTTATCCAGTGGTCCTTTGGTCATTGCGATCCCCTTTTTATTGATTGGCATCGTCTTGGCCCGCAATCCTGGTTTTGTGATCAGCATGAGTTCGATCTTGATTGGCATCGTGGTCTTATTCAATGGTATTGTCCACATTCAAACCAGTCTGTTTCAAAAAGACCTGGGTTACACCAATTGGGGACTTTCTTTGGTTTATTCCATCTTGATTACCATCGTTGGTGGTATCTTGATCGTCAATCCCATCGATACCGTATCCACCGTCTTAAAGATTGGTGGAATCTTGTTGATCATTCAAGCTTGCAGCGTATTGGTTTCCCAACATCGCATCCACAAATTGTCCAAAGAATACGATAAAGAAAACAACATAGTCGATGGCGATTTCAAAGACATTAAATAAAGGTGCAGTGATTACTGCACCTTTGATTTTAAATACGCAAAGATAAATCCATCCAGATTGCCATCCAAGACATCCTGGACCTGACTGGTTTCATAGCCCGTACGAACATCTTTGACCAAATTGTATGGATGCAACACATAGTTGCGAATCTGGGAGCCCCATTCATTCGCGACTTGTTCGCCCTTGATCTGCGCTAATTTCTTTTCTTGTTTTTCAATTTCCAACTGATACAAACGCGACTTTAAGACCCGCATGGCCTCTTCCCGATTTTCATGTTGCGAACGGCCATTCTGACACGTTGCCACGATGCCGGTTGGCTTATGCACCAAACGCACTGCCGAATCGGTCTTATTGATGTGCTGTCCACCAGCCCCGGAAGCTCGTTTGGTCTCAAATTCAATATCTTCGGGCTTGATATCAATCTCAATTTCATCATTAAATTGTGGCATGACATCCAAAGACGCAAAGGAAGTATGTCTTCTAGCCCCCGCATCAAAAGGACTAATACGAACCAAACGATGTACGCCCTTTTCCGATTTTAGATAGCCATAGGCCTTGTCGCCTTCCACCAAAAAAGTCACACTTTTGATGCCCGCTTCTTCTCCAGGTAGGTAATCCAATACCTTCACTTTAAAGCCATGTTTTTCGGCATATCGCGTATACATGCGATACAACATGCTGGCCCAATCACAAGATTCCGTACCACCAGCACCCGGATGAATCTCCAAGATCGCATTGTTTTGATCGTACTCATGCGACAATAAGACTTCGATCTCAAATTCTTCAAAGGTATGGCTGACTTCTTTATATTCTTCTTCAGCCATCTCCATCAACTCGGCATCAAAATCCGCTTTGAGGGCATCAGCCGTTTCATCCAATGATTTCAATTCTTCCCATAAAGATGAATAGGTTTCGACAATATGACTCAAACTATTCTTTTGCCGAATCACTTTCTGCGCTTTTTTCTGATCACTCCAGAAATTGGGATCCATGGTTTGATCATCCAATTCTTTAATGGTCTTTTTTTTCGTATCTAAGTCAAAGAGACTCACCTAGAGACTCCAACTTCTCTAGGTGAGTAGTCAATCCTTGTTTTAGTTCATAAACTTCCATTAGGCATTCTCCTGTACTCGAACTTTCAATAAGAAGAAAGCAATCTCACGATTGATGCGATGGTTCATCTCATCAAACATCGCAAATCCTTCTTCGACATATTGTTGCAACGGGTTATTTTGGGCATAACTACGCAAATAAATACCACCACGCAACTTATCCATCTGATCAATGTGTTGGATCCAGTTGCGATCGATATTTCGCAATACGACCGTTTTTTCAAAAGGCATAAATTGATCTTTGACCAATTTAATTTCATCTTCATAGCCATTCCACATCTTATTCAAACAATATTCTTTTGTTTCCTGAATATTTTTGCCCTCAATTTCCGAAACATGAATGGCCTTATCCTCTTGAAGTCCCATCATCTCTAAGGACTTCACTAAATTCGTGGCATCCACATTCTTTTTATTTTCGGTCAAATTGGCTTCGATCGTTTGATCCAAGGCATTTTCAAAAATATCATGGACCATTTCATGCACTTCACTGCTTTCCAAGATCTTATTTCGCTCCGCATAAATGATCTCACGTTGACGACGCAATACATCATCATAATCCAACAATTGTTTACGCATATCGAAGTTATACCCTTCCACACGCTTTTGTGCCTGGGTGATCGAACGCGTTACCGCTTTGGACTCGATCTTTTCATCCCCCACACGCTCAAACAATTTTTGAAGCTTGTTGCCACCAAAACGAATCATTAAATCATCTTCCAAAGAAACATAGAAACGGGAGAAGCCCGGATCCCCCTGACGACCCGAACGACCACGCAACTGATTATCGATACGACGCGATTCATGACGTTCCGAACCTAATACAGCTAAGCCGCCCAATTCACGACTTTCTGGTGTCAATTTGATATCCGTACCACGACCAGCCATATTGGTGGCAATGGTCACGCTCTTCGGACGACCTGCCAAAGCAATGATCTCGGCTTCTTTGGCATGATTTTTCGCATTCAACAAATGATGCGGAATACCTTCTTGTTTCAACATGCCACTGATCAATTCAGACGTTTCGACCGCAATGGTACCTACCAATACCGGCTGTCCTTTATGATATAAAGCCTTGACTTCACGTACCAATGCTTCGTATTTATCTTTCTTATGTGCATAAATTTCATCGGGCAGATCCTTACGTTGGATCGGACGATTGGTTGGAATACAAACAACACGCATATTATAGGTTGATAAGAACTCTTCTTCTTCGGTCTTGGCCGTACCGGTCATACCGGCTAATTTTTCATACAAACGGAAAAAGTTCTGATAGGTGATTGTTGCCAATGTCGACGTTTCTTCTTTAATAGGTACGGCCTCTTTGGCTTCAATGGCTTGATGCAGACCATCCGAATACGCTCGGCCTGGCATCAAACGACCGGTAAACTGATCGACGATCACGATTTCTTTATCATCCGTTACGACATATTCCACTTCTTTGGTCATGATATAGTTAGCACGCAAAGCTTGATTGATATGATGCACCAATTGCGTATGATCCGTATCATAGAGATTCGCAATATTAAAATACTTCTCTGCCTTGCTTACACCGGCTTCACTCAACATGATCTGACGCGTTTTTTCATCAATATCATAATCTCCACTGATCAATTTCTTTTCATGGGTAAAACTATCCGTTTCATATTCAGGAGCGGTTAGTGTCTTCACAAACTTATCGGCTTGAATATATAGATTCGCGGTATTTTTCTTACCACCCGAAATGATCAATGGCGTACGGGATTCATCGATCAAGACCGAATCGACTTCATCGACAATGGCCATATGTAAACCACGCATGACGCGCTCATCTACACTGGTGACCATATTGTCACGTAAGTAATCAAATCCCAATTCCGAGTTGGTCGTATAGGTAATATCACACGCATAGGCTTCTCGTTTTTGTTTCGGACTTAATTCGCGTTTATTGACACCGACAGTCAAACCTAAGAAACGATAAATCTCACCCATCCATCCGGCATCACGACCAGCCAAATATTCATTGACGGTAATGACATGGACACCTTGTCCAGCTAACGCATTGGCATAAACGGTCATCGTTGCGGTCAAAGTTTTACCTTCACCAGTCTTCATCTCGGCAATATCGCCTTTATGCATGGCTAATGCACCCATGATTTGTACTTTAAATGGCTTTTCATTGATGACACGATAAGCGGCTTCACGAGCGGTCGCAAAGGCTTCATATAAAATATCATCGACCGTTTCCCCATTCTGTAGTCGATTCCGATATTCACTTGTCTTTTCACGAAGTTGATCATCACTTAAAGCCTGCATTTTGGGCTCTAATGCCATAATTTTATCTGCTTCTTTCGCTAATGATTTAATTTCTCGTTGTTCTTCTGAAAAAACGCTTAAAATTCCCATGTTTTATTTCCCTCCATTCGAAAGGTATATTCCGACTTATATAATATAACACAACTAAATAGCTTAGAACATGAAATCTGATTGAACTTGTTCTAAAAAAGGTGTAAAAGCACTTGGAATCGCATACAATGCATCAATTTCTGTCAATGTATGAAAATTTTCATCTTCCCAATCCACAAAGACTAGACTG
Organism: Absicoccus intestinalis; assembly: GCF_033971885.1. Classification (NCBI taxonomy): domain Bacteria; kingdom Bacillati; phylum Bacillota; class Erysipelotrichia; order Erysipelotrichales; family Erysipelotrichaceae; genus Absicoccus; species Absicoccus intestinalis. The sequence continues at coordinate 78,302 of NZ_JALBUS010000001.1, forward strand.
GCTTCCATATGCCATTCCACATGGCTGAAAATATGCGTATACGGTCTGAGTGGAATTTCTTTCTCATATTTTACTGGCTTTTGTTCATCAAATCCATACAATCCATACAACAACCCTTTTTCTTTTCGCTTCACGATCCGAAGCTTATTTTGATACACCCAGATATAAAGATGTTTCTGTTCGATCCGTCGCGGTTTCGGTTTGGACAGTACCGGCAATGAACCCGGATCCTCTGTTTGACAATAACTACGAATGGGACATTGTTCACACCGTGGTTTTTTAGGGATACAAACCAAAGCACCCAGTTCCATCAAGGCTTGATTGTAGTCGGAAATATGGTCTTCATCCGGCAAACTGGCTTCTACTTTCGCATTGACTTGTTTCTTGCCCGCACTCTTTTTCATATCGGCATGCAGATCATACAACCGACTAAAGACACGAATCACATTGCCATCGATGGCACTGACCCGTTGATGATACGCAATCGAAGCAATCGCACCAGCTGTATACGGACCAATTCCTGGCAATTGTTCCAATTCGGCTTTGGTCATCGGCAACTTTCCGTCATATTTTTCCATACATACTTGGGCACATTTTTTCAAATTACGAGCCCGACTATAATAGCCCAGTCCTTGCCAAAGTTTATTGAGTTGTTCATCGGCTATCATGGCTAAGGCAGGAATATCCGGCACCTTTTCAATGAAACGCTCAAAATAAGGAAGCATCGCTTCAATACGTGTTTGTTGGGCCATGATCTCACTGATCCAGATTTTATACGCATCGGCATCTTGCCGAAATAATAATGGCCGTTTATGGATTCGATACCAGCCTATCAGATCTTCTTGAAAATTTGTCATGATTCCATCATAGCATTATAATACAAATATGAAAACGAACATACAAACGATATTTATTGATCTCGATAACACCCTTTATGATCACATTTCTCAAAGCGTCCCACCGTTGCATATCCAGGCTTTACATGCTTTAAAAGCCAAAGGCTATAAACTCATCATGTGTACGGGTCGACCGCCGGCTCTGGTCAAAGAGCATCATTTTGAAAACTTGATCGATTGGGATGGCTACATTACTGGTATTGGTTCCTATGTATTTGATCGAAATTTCCATACGCTGATCGATCATTCCCTTGCGGTTGATGATGTGGCCCAGATCATCCAATATGCCGAAAACCATGGATTGGGCATCATTGGTTTTGGCAAGAAAGTAAAATTTGCGACTCGATGGGATCCAAAAATCCAAGAAATGATCGACACCTTTCATTTTAAAGACGTTAAAATTCACCCTTGGCATCCGGCTGATCACTTATCCAATTTATTGTTGCGACCCAAAGATCCGCTTCGCCCCATTCCGGAATTGGATACGATGCCCGGTATTGTCCCCATCTATATGAAAAATTGGGTAGAAATTCGCGCCCATGGTATCTCTAAATATAAAGGTATCGAAACCTTGATGGCTCATTTTCATGAACCCATCAATCAATATCTGGCCTTTGGTGATTCGGCCTTGGATATGGAAATGTTGGATCGTGCTGAAATCGGTGTCGTTATGGCCAATGGCGAATCCCAATTAAAAAGACTACCAGGCATTCAAATTGCACCGAGTTGCCATGATGGTGGCATTTATACATGGTTAAAGGAAAATGAATGGATATGAAAATCGCATTGATACAATCGTATGTGGATAGGGATGTTGAAAAAAATATTCAAAACATGGCCAACCAGCTCAAACAATGTAAAGAAGCCGACATCGTTCTCTTACCAGAAATGTGGACAGTTCCTTATGAAAATAAAGCGATGAAAGCTTCCATTGTTTATCAATCGGAAGCAATGGATCTTTTACAGAAAATGTCCCATCAAAATCATCAACGCATCATTGGTGGAACCATGGCCGAAAAAGCAGGCAGCTCTATCTATAATACCTGTTTTGTGTATGATAAAGGACAATTGGTTACTTCCTATCGCAAGATGCATCTGATGCATTTTCATGGACGAATCGACTATACCGAAGCGGATGTCTTTCGTCCAGGCAATCAATTTTGCGTGGTCGATCATATGGGCATCCTCGTATGTTACGACATTCGCTTTTGTGAACAAGCTCGCATCTTGGCTATACATGGCGCCAAGATCTTATTTGTTCCGGCGGCTTTCAATCAAGCCGTTGGCAAAGCCCATTGGGACATCCTATGTCGAACGCGTGCATTGGAAAACGAAGTCTTTCTTTGTGCGGTCAATCCAGCCTATACGTATCAAAACTATACAAGCTATGGGCATTCGATGATCGTGGATCCCAATGGTCAAAAAATCATGGAAATGGATGAAAAACCAGGCATTGCGATGGCCGATATTGATCTAGACCAAATGGATCGCATTCGTCATCGTATGCCCTTTTGGCAAATTCGCCGAACCGATTTATACACATGTGAGGAGAAAGAAAATGAAATGGATCGAATGGAATGAAATTTCTGGCTTTCGTATTGGCCATAGCCAAGACAAAGAAGGCGGTACAGGGTGCACAGTCATTCTTTGCCCCCAAGGTGCCACAGCCGGTGTAGAAGTACGAGGTGGTGGTCCTGCCACTAGAGAAACGGATTTATTAAATCCTAAAAATATGGTCCAAAAGATCCATGCCGTCACGTTATCGGGTGGTTCAGCTTTTGGTTTGGAAGCCGGCAGTGGTGTCATGCAGTATTTGAGTGAACACCAAATTGGCTTTGATATGAAAGGGATATACATTCCCATTGTTTGTCAGGCTTCGTTATTTGATTGTGGTTTAGGGAATCCCAAAGCGTATCCCGATAAGGCCATGGGATATCAAGCTTGTGTGAATAGTGAATCCATCGATCTATCCCAAGGCAATATCGGTGCGGGCATGGGTGCCAGTGTTGGCAAAGCGTTTGGTTTTGAAAAAGCCATGAAAACCGGGTTGGGTCATGCATGTGTCCAAGTGGATCAATTAAAAGTTGGCGCTATTGTTGCCCTCAATGCGTGTGGCGACATTTATCAAGCCAATTCCACCAAATGGTTAGCCGGTGCTTATGATCGAAAAAAAAGGAAACCCATCTATACAGTGGATGCCTTGATCGATGGGATGGAAAATCAATCCAATGCCCATGAAAATACGACCATTGGTTGTATTTTCACCAATGCGGATCTCAATAAAGCCCAGATGAATAAAGTGGCTTCCCTGAGTCACAATGCGTATGCCCATTGTATTCATCCCGTAGCTACTTCCAATGATGGTGACACCATCTTTGCGATGGCCACCAACGAAGTTGTAGCTGACATGGATCTTGTTGGCCTGCTTGCCATCAAAGCCATGGAAAAGGCCATTGAAAAAGCAGCATTGTATGCCAATGCTGCCTATGATCTTTTCAGTGCAAGCGATGTTTAACCCAAAGCATCGCTTTTTTCTATGGCACATTGTGGTGTGCGGCGAATTTCGAATTCCACACCACATTCTTTTAATTTTCGAAAGACGGCTTGATCATTTTCGTCGATCGCCACCGTTGTGGCAATGCGATGTTTACCTTTGGCCATATGCATATTGCCTACATTGACTGTATGAATCGGTAGTCCACCCTTTACCAGAGTGTATACATCTTGTGGCGTTTCACAAAGAAGCATGACACGCTGATCCGATGTCGACGTCTTTAAGGCTTGGATGGTTTGTGCCAAGGTATAATAGCGCGTAAGGATGGATGCAGGCGCTGCCATCTTCATCAAACTTTGACGCAGACTATCACCAGCTACAGCATCATTGGCTACCAATACGACATCGGCTTGCACATAACTACACCATTCTGTTACGATTTGTCCATGGATCAAGCGATTATCGATCCGGGTCAATACAATTTGTGCCATCTCATTTCCATGCCCTTCCACGTGCATAGGTTTGCACGACATCATAATTATCGGCTAAAACGACAATGTCGGCATCATAGCCAGCACATAATTTGCCTTTGCGATCATCTACGCCTAAGGCTCGGGCTGGATTGATCGTACATGCATTGATCGCGTAGTCAAAAGGCACTTGCGCTTGTTCTACAACCACTTGAAGACCGCGATTGATCCGCAAAGTACTCCCCGCTAAGTTACCGGCTTGTACAAGATGGGCACTACCATCGGGATAGACTTCAATTTCATGGCCACCAAACAGATGACGACTACCGACAGGACAGCCTTTCGCATTTAACCCATCCGAAATTAGAATGATTCCATCGCGTCCTTTGCTCATAAATAAATCATTGATGGCAGCTGGATCAACATGTCGACCATCACAGATCAATTCGGCATAGACATCACGAAAACGCAGGGCTGCACCAACAAGGCCTGGTTGACGATGATGAAAACCCGTCATGCCATTATAAACATGAGTCATCGAACGGGCGCCATTGGCAATTGCCAGACAAGCTTGTTCATAACTAGCACCAGAATGACCTTGCGAAACTAAGATGCCATGGGTTGCACAATAGTGCGTCAGGGCAAAGTCTTCATCGTGTTCACAAGCCATGGTGATAACTTTGATCAAGCCATGGGCATCGGCTTGATAGGCTTTGAACTCTTCCACATTGGGCTTTACACAATATTCTTCGGGTTGTGCGCCTTTGTGTTCCTTATCCAAATACGGTCCTTCAAAATGGATGCCTAAGATTTCTGCACCTTCATAGCCATTTTCAACCACATCGGCTACATTTTTTAAAGCTGCTGATAATACTTCATGACTTTGGGTAATGGTCGTTGGACAAAGTGCCGTTACGCCTTCATCCGTAATTTGTCGGGTCCAATGACGCAATCCTTCGGGATTGGCATCATTGGTATCAAAAGTATACGCTCCATGCGTATGTTGATCGATAAAGCCAGGAACAATGCGTTGATCTTCATAATCGACATCAACGCTCTTTTGTCCATATGCATAAATTTGTTTGATCTTTTGATCTTCGATTTCAATTTGTGCTGGCATGAAAATATTTTGGATCCAGACACGTTTACTTTGAATGATCATAAGAAAACCTCCCTATAATTTCAAGTCTTTTTTGCTCCTGGTTCTATTATAGCGAAAAATGGTCTGGATAGAAAGAGACCAAAAAAAGGAGCAAGTGTATGGTCTTGCTCCTTATGCTTTACTTTTCCAAGTGAAACGCTTCCCTTTTCTTTTCCTCAAATTCTTCTTGGGTGATGATTCCCAAATCCAGCATTTCCTTGAATTTTTTCATGAATTCAAAAGGATCGGTTGGCAAATCATCGAAAACAAAGGTGGAAAAAGAGTTTTTTTTAGGTTGCCTTTGTTTTTCTTTGATTTGATCGACGGCATGTTCCAGTTTCTTTGTATAGAGTTTATTATACGGAATGACGATCGACTTCTTCTGATATTGAAAGGAAAAGGTCGCAAAGTTGGCAAACATTTGTTTATACGATAGTTCAAAATGACTCATATCTGTATAGGCATAAACTTTTTTTGAACCATCTCGTTCTTTGACGACCAATTTTTCATCATCAAAATAGAGCGTAGGCAATTTGAGCGTGCCTTCAATTTCAAACTCCACAATGTCTGCCTCCTTTTCTTTTATAGATAATTCATATCACATGAACTATCGGTGACAAAGAGCACAAGTGCATCTTCTTGATCACCGGCTCCATGCCATTGTTTGGTCTTGGCATCAAACCAGACAAAATCACCTGGTTTATACGAACCTTGATTGGTTTCCAACGTTCCTTCTAGAACATAGAAACCATGGCCACAATGATGCCAATGCCAAGGAATGATCGTTCCTTTATCATAGCGGATCTTTTTTATCAACCCACCATGCCCATCTTCGTGGAAGGTAAACTGATGCATCAGTTTACCTGTTTGTGAATTGTTGTGGGGGAATTGATTGACATCGACTTGGAAATATTCATGGATGCCTTCTTTTTCCATACACTTTCACCTATTTTCTTACAATTTGAATGACGGTACCGACATGGATCTCAGGCAATGGCTTTTTTTCAACATACATACTGCCAGGCATTTCCGGTGTCGTATCACCGCTGAAACGGATCGTGCAGTGTCCTAAGCCTGTCAAAGTAACGGGGGCTTCATCCCCAATGCTCGTGATCGTATATTCTTGATCATCAAAGCGGAGTACATCGCCTGCTTTGATCTGCCCATTGATCGGATTGACATCAACGGCATAGCAGTAGTCTTTTAATTCGGCGGGTGCACTATCACCAAAGATGATCAGAAAGTCAGCTCCTGCAAATGCACCTACATCTTTTCCAATTGATTTTACCTGATTCTTATAAATTTCTTCCATGTCGAATTCCTTCCTTTTCTTCAATATTGTAGTATTTTATTTTTTTTAATTAATTATATCATTAAGCATACAATCCTGCACTAGCTGCAAACGCGATCAATACACGGATCCAACCAGTCAAGAATCTTGAATACATGACACTGACAACACCAACTTCAATGGTTTCTGGCTCAGCTTCTGCCAATCCCAAACCAACAGGGATGAAGTCGCAGGCTGCCTGGGTATTACAAGCGAACAATGCAGGCAATGCCATTTGAGGGGCGATGTTTCCTTTACCGATTTCAGCACCAATTAAAGTACCAACGATCTGTGCGATAACGGCTCCTGGACCTAACAAAGCTGACAAACCTGGAATGGAACAGATGATACCTAGGATCAATAATCCAAAGACGTTACCAGCTAATGGTGTCAAGATTGACGCAAACCAGTTACCAAATCCAGATCCATTGATGATACCGATCAGCAAGCTGACGAATGCCATGAATGGCAGCAATGTTGTGATACATGTCTGGATCGCATCACGTGCCGATTGATAGAAGGTGTTGACAAATTTTCCCATGCCCAAACCAATACGAGTCATCATGGATTTATTCTTTTGGGCAGCCAAGGTCTCAGATACTTTTTGATCCGCATTGAAACCATTGCCTTTTGGTTTTTCTTCTTTGGCTGGAGCAGCTTCCACAGCAGCGGCTTCGCTTTCATCAGCTAAAGAGATCTGTTTAGAAGTAACAGCTGATACATAGATATCTTCCGTGATATATTGCGCTAAAGGTCCGGATTTACCTACTGGCATGACATTGACAGTTGGGATACGTTTTTGCGGATAGATACCGCAGCGAAGGGTTCCACCACAATCGATGATGACCATCGCCAATTCATCTTCCGGTGCCGATCCATGGAAACCGTCGACAGGTTCCATACCGCTCAATTCAACGATCTTATCCAAGCATTCAGGAGGAGTTCCACCGCCTGTGATGTACATAACTTTATTTTTCTTTTCGGTTGGTTTGATCACCAATGGTCCACCAAATCCCTGTGGCCCGCGTTCAATACGAATTGCTCTTAATTTTGACATACTCTTGCTCCCTTGCTATTATTCTTGACCCATTTTGTCAAAGCTACGATTTAACTTGATGCCTTGTTGTTTTTCAACATATTTTGTTGTGAATTCTGTTGCCCATCCAGAGATGAAGTTGGCAACCCATCCTACTAATAGATAACGAACAGCCAATGGCGTTGCATCCAATCCCAATTTAGTGACACCATTCGCAATTCCCAAGTAAATGAACAACTCGGAAGCGTTGATGTGAGGGAAGATACCGCTGTTGGTATGGCAGTGATAACTTGCGGATGCATAATAAGCTGGCTTGTAGAATTCTGGCAAGAATTTACCAATTGACAATGCAACCGGGTTACCTAACATAAATGCGGAAATAAATGGCAATACAAAGTAACGTAATACCGGATTCTTTCCACAAACCTTAGCGACCTTGTCTACCGATTCCTGACCGGCTAAAGCGATGATGGCATTCATCAATACCAACAGCATTACGACTGTCGGGATGATACCGGTAACCCACGATGTAAATTGCTGTCCACCTAATGCGAACAAATTCATAAAACCTTTTGCGAAACTAACAATTGCGTTCATATTTCTCTACCTTTCCGTCAATCTGTTGACTTGTTTCTGGCAAAGGCGAGCTTCAGCTTCTGCGCTGGACTTGGTGCATCCGGAATTGGTTCACCAGCTACATATTTGGAATACGTCAAAGCGGCATCCTCCACGGCTTTTCGCAAATTCCGATGTGACTTGGGTACCATCTCGCGACTTAGATCTCGCACATAGATACCTTCAAATCCAGGAAAATCTTTTACTTTGGCCAGGAACGTTGTTCCCTCGATCTTCTTGCTTTGCTGAATCACACCATTGTCATCTATTTGGAACATGACGATGGCTCCTGCAAAGAATCCGCCCGATTTTCGACCGACAACCACCTTACCTTTTCGTCGCAGAGCTACAAACTCTTTATTGAACTGTGACATTTGTTTTGAGCTCAATACAAACTGAATGACAAATGCGATGCCAATCACCAATGCATATAACCAGATCATCATGTTTCCTCCTTTTTAAATTCTATCCGCGTGATTTACCGCCGGAAATATTGTATGTCGTACCTGTGATATAACTTGCACGATCCGATACTAAGAATGCAACCAGGTTGCCGACTTCATCCAATTTTCCATCACGTCCAAGCGGTACCTGTTTACTGTAATCGGTTGAAAGATCTTCCGGTTTCACACCGCGTGTATACGCTAATGCTTCGTTATACGCTGGAGTACGAAGTCCGGTTGCTTCCATGATACCAGGTGCACAGGCTACGACGCGAACGCCATATTTACCAAGTTCTTTTGCCCAGGAACGAGTGAAGCTGTCACAAGCACCCTTTGTAGCGGAATAAGCACTTTGTCCCTGGCTTCCTTCTTTACCGGATTCACTGGACATATTGACGATGGCTCCATGTCCTTGTTTGATCAATTCACGAGCAACGGCTTGAGCGACCAAGAACAAACCTTTGACATTGACGGCAAACATTTGATCGAATGTTTTCACATCCAGTTCATATTCCGGATGTTCACCTTTGACATCGACCAGCAATCTTGGTTTATTGATACCGGCATTGTTGACCAAGCCATCAATGTGTCCATATTTATCCAATACCGCTTTTGTCATCGCATTGACACTGTCTGGATCAGTGACATTGCATTGTACACAGTAAGCGCCATCTTTTTCTTCACCGGTTTTGACTGTCAAATCAACGATAACCGCTTTGGCACCGGCCTTGACCAATGTAGTGACTACATGGTTTCCGATACCGGAAGCACCACCCGTTACGATAATAACTTTATCCTCTAAACCTAACCAACTTTCTGACATATTCTCCTCCTTTTTGAACGCCTCAGGTTCTGTTTACACGCATATCATAGGCGAGAAACCCCTTTCATTTAATGCGTTCCTTTTCCAAGAAAAAGAAAGAAAATAGGTCACCTCTTTTCCAAATTTGCGAAATTCATTAATACACCTTTTTGCATTTTGGATGAAAAATCCTAATTTAACAACCCACCTTTAGTTTATTATATAGTTAAGTAAGAGAGTGGAGGACTTGTATGAAGAGTTTATTTGGCGATAACCGACAAGCGGATATCTTATCTTTAATGCGTGGTGGTACAAGCCTTTCTATTGATTTATTAGCGCAAAAACTGAGTGTATCGGATCGTACGATTCGCAATGACATCAAGACTATCAATGAAACCTTAGGAGATAGTGGCATCATCGAAACCGATCAGGGCATTTGTAGCTTGCGCATCTTTGATGTGGATTCCTTCCAAACCGCCTATAGTCATATTATTGCGACCGATGATCTGATGAATTCACCATCACGTCGAATGGACTATATTTTTGGTAAATTGATGTTTTCTTTTTCACCGGTATTGACCGATGATCTGGCCTATGAAATGAATGTGGGCCGTACCACATTGATCAAAGACCTAAAAAAATTACGGAAAACGATTGAACCTTATAATTTATCGATCATTGGCAAGACCAGTCAGGGATTGATCCTGCAAGGGAATGAAATCAATATTCGTCGATATGTGATTGAAAACTGTTATGATGCTTTATTTAATGATTATCCCATTGATCTAGAAATATTGGATACTATCCAAAGCAATTTTACTCGTCATCCTTTTTCGGATCGCGTTCAGCAACAATTTAAGAACTATTTTATCTTGATGATGGACCGTTTTCTAAAAGGACATTTTATTGGTCATTTACCTACGTATTATTATGCTTTGGCAGCTCGTGATGGCTTCGGCTTTGTGAATACCGTGGTCGATCAAGTAGGACATTTGCTGCAAGTGGACTTCCCGATTGAAGAAAAGATCTATATGTTGATGCCAATCATTGGTATGCGAACACCAACCAATGCAGAGGAACTCTACAATATCAAATTGGATGACAGGATCACACCATTGACCGAGGAAATCACAAAAGCCATTAATGATCAATTAGATATTCAAATTGATACCTATGAATTCACCGAAGAATTTATGTATCATTTGATGTTTATGATCAATCGCTTGCGCTATGGTATCAAAGTGGAAAATCCACTGATTGAAGAAATTCAGAAAAAATATCCTATTGCGTTTGAAATGGCAACCATTGCTGCGCATGTCGTCTCCAAGAAATTTAATGTTGAGATCCCACAAAGCGAAATTGGCTTTCTAGCTACCTACTTTGGGGTGTTTATCGAAGTCAATAACTTGCATCATCGCAATGAACATATGGCCTTGGTTTGTGGTTCGGGTATTGTTACGAGTCGTTTGATCATGGTTCAATTGCAACATGTTGTCGATAGTGATACACGTGTGGATACATTTACGCCCAATGAGATCGCACCCGATAAATTGAATGCTTATGATGTCGTCTTATCTACGGTACCGATTGATTTTGATCTCAATCGACCTGTCATCTATATTCGTGAAATCTTTGATGAAGATGAATTACGTTCACGCTTAAAGAAAGCTGAATATTGGCAACCCAGCAATACGAGCATGGACGATAACTGGTATGTATTAGCCAATTTATTAAAAGAAGAAAACTTCTTTGACTTGAGTGATTATGATACCTATACATCGGCTTGTGATTTCATGATGGATTGTTTGATTGATGAAGGATCCGTCGATGCAGGCTTTAAAGAACGCATGCATGATCGTGAGAAAAAAGGAACGATGATCTTTGGTCATCTGCTGGCCTTACCTCATACCATTCAAACAATCAGTAATGAATTGGTCATTGCGTTTGGAATTTTCTCGCATCCTGTGGATGATGTTCAAATCATCATTCTATTGGGTCTACCAAAGAATGTTGAAGAAAACGATAAATTGCTGATTCGGATCTATGATGAGATCATGACCATCGTCAAGGATGATGATTTGATCCAAAAGATCACGCAATGCAAGACCCAACCGGAATTATTACGGGTCTTATATAAACGGATTTGAAGCAGACAACTGCTTCTTTTTCTTTGAAAATAAGCTATAATTTTGTCAAGAAAAGAGGGAGTTATATGGCTCAAATCGATAAAAAAAAGGCAATGAATATGTATCGAAAAGTACAAGATGAATTGCCGAAACAAACCAAAGCGCATTTGGAAACATTCAATGATGGTGTGATTGCCATATATATCACCATCATGGCCCTGGAACTTCCCTATCCGCATGGCGATGTATCGTTCCATTCGTTTCTGGGCACCATCTTGATCTTTTTTATCAGCTTTTTTGTGATTGCGAACTTCTGGTACGATATCCATCGCACCTTTTTGACCTTGGATACAGCCGATCATAGCATCGTCGTCGTTGATTTCATCTTGTTGGCATTTTTAGCCTTGATCCCGGTCATGACCAAATGGGTCATGCACACTTCTACAGAAGCATCCGTGATTGGTTATGGCATCTTATATCTTTTGGTTTCGTTGCTGGAATTGTTGCTTTTTTATATGGCACACCACCAACGATTCAATGAATATATCCACTATTTCCGTACATTTTTATTTCTTCGTACCGGTAGTGTCCTTTTGATCAATCTCGTCTTGATTGGTTTGGCCACACAATATCCAAAAGAAGCGATGGTTCTCTATTTATTGTTGCCTATCATTTCTTTCTTTTTTCCCCAATTTCGTTTGAAACGAAGAGTTCATAACCACATCACAAAAAAAGGCGGATGATAATGATGTACCCGCGATTGAATGGCCGCATTCATGGAACTCATGATTGCAGACCTTTTTTCTATTCGAAGTAAATTTGTCGAATATAATCGACAAATTTACTTTATTTTTGTCGATTATATTCGACAAATTTCATATAATAAGAGAAGAGGTATATATCATGAATCACGAAATACTAAAACGAATCATTGCGGAACAACATGTAGTCATTTCTCATGCGACGATCATCCAAAGAGAATATCGATTTGAAGAAAATGCAAACTATATATTAACGGGTATGCGTCGAGCTGGAAAATCAACATTAATGTATGATAGGGTCCAAGATTTGATTCAAAAGGGGGTGAAATGGAATCAAATTATCTATATCAACTTTGAAGATGAACGTCTTGCAGAATTTCGCATGGAAGATTTTAACGATATTGTTGAAACGGCTGCCGAACTAACAACACGAACCCCTTACTACTTTTTAGATGAAATTCAGAATATCGAAGGTTGGGAACGTTTTGCACGAAGAATGGCAGATATGAAAGCACATATGTATATTACCGGAAGTAATGCAATCATGTTAAGTCGAGATATGGAAGCACGATTAGGCGGTAGGTATCTATCCCAAAATATCATGCCTTATAATTTTCGAGAATATGTAACCGCAAGAAATATTTCTTATGATATGGCATTGTATACATCGAGTGATATTGGTAAGCTTCGTCAATCGGCCAATGATTTTATGCATGAAGGAGGATTGCCTGAATCGCTATTATATCTGGACAAACGGCCATATATAGAAGGAATTTATCAAAAAGTTCTACTTGGTGATATTGCCGGAAGAAATGGGATTCGAAATGAAATGGGGTTGCGGATCCTGATGAAAAAGATTGCAGAAACCGTATGTAGTGAAATGTCCTATACAAAACTGTATAATACCCTAAAAAGCATTGGTCTTCGTATGAGTAAAGATACTGTTATTTCTTATATTCAATATGCGAAAAATGCATATTTGATTTTTTCTGTACAAAATTATTTTGCACGATTTGTTGAAAAAGAAAGTATTCAACGATTCTATTTTTTGGATAATGGCTTTTTAAATTTATTTGTAGATGACAACAATACCGCTCTTTTAGAAAACTTGGTTGCGATTACTCTTTTACGAATGTATGCCCATCCTATTTATTACTTAAAATCTTCTAAAACGGGTATTTATATTGACTTTTTTGTACCTTCAACACAGACTGCAATCCAAGTGGCTTGGAGCATTCAAAATCTAGATACACGAAAAAGAGAAGTCGATAATTTAGTGAAATTGGTACAGCATTTTCATGAAGCTCAATCTTACTACATCATCACTCATGAAGAGGAAGAAACCATTCAAGTGAAAGGAATAACGATCCAAGTGATCCCTCTCTATCGTTTTTTGCTCAAAAAAAGGTAGAGAATGACTTCTCTACCGTATGGCCTCAACCATGGAATGCACATAGGCTTCCACCTGATCGGGGGCTTCTTTTCCATATTTCGCAATGATCTTGATGATGGCCGAACCGACAATGGCCGCATCTGCTTTTTCGGTCATCTTTTTGGCTTGTTCCGGCGTTGAAATACCAAAACCAATCCCACAAGGAATATCACTCACATGACGAACAATATCGACCATTTCATTGACATTGGTCGTGATCTTAGAACGCGTTCCTGTCACACCTAGACTGGATACACAATACAAGAAGCCTTGGGCATCTTCGGCAATCATCTGGATACGATCATGACTGGTTGGTGCAATCATGCGGATAAAATCCAATCCATATTGATGACATACCGTTTCAAATTCATCTTTTTCTTCATAGGGTACATCCGGTAAGATGATCCCGCTCATATCCGTATCCACCATCTTTTGACAAAATTTTTCGGTACCATAATGGAAAACCACATTGGCATAGGTCATGAAGACCATGGGAATGGATGTTTCTTTACGAACTTCTTTGATCATTTCAAAGACATCATCGGTCGTACATCCGTTGGATAAGGCTCTTTCATTGGCTTCCTGAATGACCGGGCCTTCTGCCGTTGGATCGGAGAAAGGAATACCCAATTCAATCAGATCACATCCTCCTTTTTCTAAAGCTTTGATGATCTTTTTGGTGGTGTCAAGATCTGGATCGCCACAAGTCACAAAAGCCACAAAGGCTTTGCCATGATCAAAGGCTCTTTCTATATTTTTATTCATAAATCTCCTTTCCGCGATAGCGTGCCATCGCTGCGACATCTTTATCCCCGCGACCCGAAATCGTAATGACCACGATCTTATCTTTTGGCAAGGTTGGAACCAATTTTTGGGCATAGGCTACGGCATGTGCACTTTCAATGGCAGGAATGATTCCTTCGGTGCGTGATAGATATTCAAACGCATCAACCGCTTCATCATCGGTGATCGGTACATATTGTGCTCGACCCATATCGTGCAGCATCGCATGTTCCGGACCAATGCCAGGATAATCCAAACCAGCACTGATGGAATAAACCGGTGCAATCTGACCATATCTATCCTGACAGAAATACGACTTCATACCGTGGAAAATACCTAAACTTCCGGTTGCGATGGTAGCTGCTGTATCTTTGGTATGTATACCACGACCCGCTGCTTCACAACCAATCAATTGGACTTGTGGATCATCAATGAAATGATAGAAAGAACCAATCGCATTGGATCCACCACCGACACACGCAATGACAGCATCTGGTAAGCGTCCTTCTTTTTCTAACATCTGTGCTTTGATTTCTTTGGAGATAACCGCTTGAAAATCACGCACGATTGTTGGGAATGGATGAGGTCCCATGACCGAACCCAATACATAATGCGTATCATCAATGCGTGAAGTCCAATCACGGAAAGTTTCATTAACGGCATCCTTTAACGTTCCGGTTCCAGATTTAACAGGATGGACTTTGGCACCCAATAATTCCATACGATAGACATTCAATGCCTGTCGTTCGGTATCTTTTTCACCCATAAAGATTTCACATTCCATGCCCATCAAAGCAGCAACGGTTGCAGTTGCGACACCATGTTGACCAGCACCGGTTTCGGCAATGACACGGGTCTTTCCCATTTTCTTTGCCAACAAACACTGACCTAAACAATTGTTGATCTTATGGGCACCGGTATGATTGAGATCTTCTCGTTTCAAATACACTTTGGCACCACCGAGATCTTCAGTCATATGTTTCGCATAATACAAACGCGAAGGTCGTCCGGCATATTCATTCAACAAGGTTTCCAGTTCTTGATTGAATTCTGGATCATCTTTATATTTATTGTAGGCTTCTTCTAATTCAATAACGGCATTCATGAGGGTTTCCGGAATATATTGTCCTCCATGAATTCCAAATCGTCCTTTACTCATAATTTTCTTCCTTTCTGTACACACATTCGTATTTTATTGGCATCTTTGACTCGATTGGTTTCTACCCCACTCGATATATCGATGGCATAAGGGTGAACCGTTTGAATGGCTTGTTCAATATTGGTTTCATCCAATCCACCCGCTAGAAAAAAGGCACGATCCATGGCTTGGATCATTTGCCAATTAAAGGTTTGGCCACTTCCCTTGCCACTATCTAATAATACATAATCAGCACTGCTTTGCGCGGCTTTTTCTAGATCCTCTTCATTATGGATCTCAAAGGCTTTGATGATGGGACCAAAGGATTTGAGATATTGAATATCCGCTTCCGTTTCCTGACCATGTAACTGGGCCATTTGAATGACTTTTCGTGTCAATAAATCACGAATGACTTCGTTGTCTTCATTCACAAACACGCCAACGGAAATGATATCTGGATCCAATTGTTTGGTGAGTTTCTCTACTTCTTCTATATCCAATGAACGAAAGCTTTTGGGAAAGTCAATGATAAAGCCACCATAATCCGGCTTATAGGTATTGACCATTTCAATATCGGCTTGTCTACGCAAACCACAAATTTTAATCTTGGCCATACTTTAACCTTTCCAACATCGCTTTCTTGTCGACTGCTTTCATCATGGTTTCCCCAATCAATACCGCATTGACTTGGGCATCTTCTAATTTTTGAATATCCACATGATTTTTGACGCCGCTTTCAGCGACAAATAAACAATCGGAACCCACTTGTTGGCGCAAACGCAAACAATTGGTCGAATCCACGGAGAAGTTTCTTAAATTCCGGTTGTTGACGCCAATAATCTTGGCTCCTACCGCTTTCGCAATTTCTACTTCCTTTTCATCATGACATTCTACCAATGCATCCATGCCTAAGGATTCTGCCAATTCGAAATACGCTTTGATTTCATCCGGATCCAAAATGGATACAATCAATAAAACAGCACTCGCCCCATACATCTTGGCTTGATAAATCATATACGGATCGATCGTAAAATCTTTTCGTAAACAAGGAATAGAAACAGTCGAACTGATTTCTTGTAGATAATCTAATTTTCCTTTAAACCATTGGGGTTCGGTCAAGACCGAGATCGCATCGGCGCCGGCTTGTTCATAGTCTTTCGCAATCTCTACATAGGGAAAGACATCCACAATTTGTCCTTTGGATGGAGAAGCTTGTTTACACTCACAAATAAAGGATATGTCCGGTTTGGCTAAGGCTTGATAAAAGGAATGATTTCCCATCGGCATGGCTTCGGCCTGGGCTTTAACTTGATCAAGGGAAACTTCGGCTTTTTCTTTTTCGACTCGTTTTCTTGTCGCTGCAGCAATTGTTTCTAAGATATCAGGCATTGGAAACCTCAATCAATTTCTCTAAGGTTGCCAATCCTTTCTTTTCGGTAATGATCTGATCCGCCAATTGAACGCCCTCTTCCATGGAAGCGGCTTTTCCATAGATATAGAAACCAAGACCAGCATTCATACAAACGATATCACGTTTTGGTCCTTGGATCTGATTTGCTAGGATATCCTTGGTCAATTGCGCATTTTCAGCTGGCGTACTACCGACAATGTCTTCTTTGGAAGCGCGTTGGAAGCCAAATTGTTCCGGAGTAATGGTGCTGGTTCGATAGAAGCCATCGCGAATTTCACAAACCAGTGTAGGCGCCGAAATGCTTATTTCATCCAATTTGTCCATACCATAAACGACAAAGCCGCGTTCAACGCCTAACTTGGTCAACACTTTTGCGACCGGTTCGACTAAATATTGATCATAGACGCCCAATAAGAAATAATTTGGTTTACTTGGATTGGTCAATGGACCTAAGATATTGAATACGGTACGGAATCCTAATTCTTTACGGATGGCACCGACATATTTCATCGAGGTATGATATTTCTGCGCAAAGAAGAAGCACATGCCAACTTTTTCTAAGAGTTCTTTGGCCTTGGCTGGATCTTGTTGGATATTCACACCCAAAGCTTCTAAACAATCGGCCGTACCAGATAAGGAACTAGCGGCACGATTGCCGTGTTTAGCTACCTTGACACCACCGCTAGCTAAAACAAGTGCAGCCGTAGTAGAAATGTTGAAACTATGGGCCCCATCTCCTCCGGTTCCGACAATATCCATCACATCCATATCGCCGCGATCAAAGGGAATGGCTTTTTCCCGCATGGCTTGGGCACAACCACTGATTTCATCGATGGTTTCCATATGTGCACTCTTGGTGGATAGGGCAGCCAAGAAGGCGGCATTTTGAACTTGTGACGTTTTTCCTGACATGATCTCATTCATGACGGTATAGGCCTCGTCATAGGTTAAATCTTCTTTTCTTACAATTTTTTCAATCGCTTCTTTGATCATTTTGTTTGTCCTCCAATCATTGAAATAAACTGTTTGATAAATAAAGGTCCGTCGGGTGTCATCACACTTTCGGGATGAAATTGAAATCCATATAGTGGATAGTTGACATGTTTGATAGCCATGATCTCGTCATCCTCACTTTTGGCTAAAACTTTGAGTTCTTTGGGCAAGGTATCGGCTTGGATCGATAAGCTATGGTATCGAGCCGCAGGAAATTGTTTCAATCCACCAAATATCGGATCCTCTTGGATCACATGGATGGTGTCCTGTTTACCATGCATGAGTTGTTTGGCATACGTGATCGTGGCGCCAAAGGCTTGGGCAATGGCTTGATGTCCTAAACAAATGCCTAAGATGGGAATGTTTGGATAAAAGGTTTGGATCATATCGATACAGATTCCGGCATCTTCGGGTCGTTTGGGACCGGGGGATAACACAATGGCATCGGGACGGTCCGCTTTGATCGCATCCAGGGTGATTTCATCGTTTCTGGCCACTTGGATATCCGAACATTCGGAACCGATCCATTGATACACATTGTAGGAAAAACTATCGTAATTATCGATCAATAAAATCATTCAAATCCCTCCTGTGCTTGTTGGATTGCCTGAACAACGGCTTTGGCCTTGTTTTGGCATTCGCGATATTCGTTTTCAGGTATACTGTCGGCAACAATACCCGCTCCTGAACGAATACAAATTTCGTGATCTTTTTTATACACCAAACGAATGGCAATGCAAGTATCTAAGTTACCAGTAAAATCGATGTAGCCGATGGCTCCTCCATAGATGCCTCGTTTGGAATGTTCCAATTCATCGATGATCTCACACGCTCGAAATTTTGGGGCTCCTGATAAGGTGCCAGCGGGCAAGATGGAATCGAGTGCATCTAAGGCATCGAGATCTGGACGAATGGTACCGGTCACGGTTGAACCAATGTGCATGACTTGACTAAAGCGTTCAATGGCCATGTATTTATCGACCGATACACTGCCAATTTTGGCAATGCGACCAATATCATTACGACCAAGATCGACCAGCATATTGTGTTCGGCTCGTTCTTTTTCATTCGCTAAGAGCGCTCGTTCCTTGGCTTTATCTTGAGCGGGTGTCTTACCGCGTGTGGTAGTACCGGCTAAGGGAAAAGTAAATAAGGTATCATTTTCTAATTTCGCCAAGGTTTCTGGACTGGCTCCCGCCATTTCCATATCTTCACTGGAAAAATAGAACATATATGGGCTGGGATTGGACGTGCGCAAGACGCGGAAGGTATCAAATAAAGATCCAGTGGCTTTGGCACGCATGGGATTGGACAGCACAACTTGGAAGATATCCCCTTCGTGAATATAGTGTTTAGCCGTATTGACCATGTCTTCAAATTCACGTTCGGTACATTCGCCATGAATGTCTTCTTCCAAATGAATGGGGGCAAATTGTTTTTTCTTCCCTGTTTTTAATACCTTTTTCATGGCTGCCAATTTCTGGATGGCTTGTGAATAGGAGGCTTCCAAATCCGAGGTAAAGACACCGGTCATCAAGATGATCTTTTGTTTATAGTGATCAAAACAGATGACCGAATCAAACAACATGACGTCCATATCTTTAAAATCGGTATCGTGGTGATGGAGCTTCAATTTGGGTTCACTATATTTGATATAGTCATAACTGAAATAACCGACCAGTCCGCCGCTAAAGGGTGGCAGCCCTTCAATTTTGGGACTGGTATATCGTTCCATGATCTTTCTTAATTCATTTTTGGGATGAGCTGTTTGAAATTGCTCATCTATCGTTCCATCGAGGGAGCGAATATGCATATTTCCATCGGTGCATGTGATTTCCATGGTGGGATCATAGCCCAAAAAAGAATAACGACCCCATTGTTGATCTTGACTTGCACTTTCAAGTACATAGGTATGCTTCGATACATTACGCAAAATTTGAAGAACTTGAACAGGGGTATACATATCGGCGAAGATCTCGGTGCATAAAGGAACGCGTCGATAGTCTTTCGCATACGATTGAATTTGTGCAAAGCTAGGATACATTGGTTTTACCTCCTAAATAAAAAACTCGTCCGATAGAAAAAAACTATCAAGGACGAGTGAATAGACCCGCGGTGCCACCTTGTTTTACAAGTTATCACCTGTACACTTAGAGAATCCCAACAGATTCTTGATCGTTGACGCCGATCCTACGTCATAGAATACTCAGCATTGCTTTTGACTATGCCCTCAGCGGTCCATTTGCGAAATTGTTACCATCTGGCTTGCACCGTCCCAGACTCGCTTTGGCACATCTTTTCGTTTGATCTCCGCCTCATCGGTTTCTTTGTGAAAATATCGTAACATATTTTCAATGATTTTCAAGAATTATTTTCAGAAATAATGTAAAGAAATGCTTTACACACTTTTTGCATCTTTTCTGGTGTCAATTGGGCATAGTTGATCAAAAACGTATGGGTATCATAGGGTTTTTGATAATAATCCGATAGCGCATGGATCTGAATCGAGGCCGCATGCATGTGTTCGATGATCTGCGCATCGGAAAGGTTTGTTTTTAATTGTAAAAGAAAATGCAAGCCGGATTCATTTTCAATGATGGCAACGGGTAGGTCCGATTGTTTGATCGTGGTCATGATTTGTTTACGTAAACGACCATAATACAATCGCATGCGATTGATGTGTTTTTCAAAATAGCCTTCGTTTAGAAAAGCCGCCAGAGTATATTGTTCAAAATTGGATACTGTACACGCATAAAAGGATAATTCTTGATAATACCGTTTGGCTAAAGAGAGTGGTAAGACCATATAACTGATTCGAATGGTTGGACTCAAAGATTGCGAAAAGGTATTCATATAAATGACGCGATCACTTTCGTCCATACTGAATAAGGTAGGTAATGGTTTGCCATGACGGCGAAATTCACTATCGTAATCGTCTTCAATGATGTAGCGATGAGATTGTTGATTGGCCCAGGCTAGAATTTCATAGCGACGAGGTGTAGGCATCCGAATACCGGTTGGAAATTGATGGTTGGGAGAAATATGAACAATATTGGCTTTGGTTTTCTGTAATTGTTCCATGGATAGGCCTTGATGATCCAATCCAGCATAACAGATAGAAACATCTTGTTTTTGATAGATCTGGGATAAGCGAGGATAGCTTGGATCTTCCAAACAAATGGTTTGATTTCTTCCCAACAATTGGATCAATAAGCCATAGAGATATTCCGTTCCCGCGCCGACAATGATTTGATTGGGATCGACCATCATATTGCGAAACGACTGTAGATGGGAGGCAATCGCCTTTCGCAAAATCAAGGTACCGGCACTTTCTGAGCGTTTCAATAAAGCATCCGCTTGTTCATTGTAGATGCGACGCGAAAGTTTCGCCCAATTGGACATAGGAAAATGCATGGTGCCATTCCCGGATAGATCGATCTCATAAACAGGAGATGGTTTCACCAAATGATAGTCTAATGAAACCGGGCTGGCATGAGGAACATTGGAAAGGGGTGACACAAAATAGCCTCGTTTGGGTTGGGTATAAACATATCCTTCACTAATCAACTGGTCATATGCATTTTGGATCGTAATGGTACTAAGACCTTGTTGGCGGGCAAAGGATCGTTTGGATGGTAATTTTTCATGAGGTTGGAGTTTTCCTTCTACGATATCTTTTTTGATGCATTGATAGATTTGTATATACAATGGGATATTGGCTTGTTTTAAATCATAGGTCAGCATATTTGTCTCCTATCTGGTATTTTAAAATAATTATAATTTGAATATTTTTATATATCCAGAATGATAGTACCATGGGAACCATGAACAAACAAGGAGGCAGAAAGAAATGAATGAAACAATCAATCGTGGACTTGCACAAATGTTGAAAGGTGGGGTCATCATGGATGTCACAACACCGGAACAAGCCAAGATCGCGCAAGAGGCCGGGGCTTGTGCCGTCATGGCTTTAGAACGTATTCCCGCCGATATTCGTGCAGCGGGTGGTGTATCGCGAATGAGTGATCCCAAGATGATCCAAGGCATCCAACAAGCCGTTTCCATTCCAGTCATGGCCAAGTGTCGAATTGGTCATATTGCCGAGGCCCAGATCTTGCAGGCATTGGATATCGATTATATCGATGAATCCGAAGTCTTGAGTCCGGCGGATGATACCTATCATATTGATAAAACCCGATTTCAGGTTCCTTTTGTATGTGGAGCCCGCGATTTAGGAGAAGCTTTGCGGCGCATTGAAGAAGGAGCTGCCATGATCCGTACCAAAGGCGAACCTGGTACGGGCGATGTCATTCAGGCCGTTCGGCATATGCGCAAGATGCAGGCACAGATCCAATGGGTGGTCAGTAAACGTGCGGATGAATTGTTTGATTTGGCCAAACAACTGCAAGTCTCGTATTCTTTGTTGCGATATGTGCATGCTCATGGCCAATTGCCCGTTGTGAATTTTGCGGCGGGTGGAATTGCCACACCAGCGGATGCCGCTTTGATGATGCAATTGGGGGCCGAAGGTGTCTTTGTGGGATCGGGCATTTTTGCATCTGGTAATCCAGCCAAACGAGCCAAAGCCATCGTGCAAGCGGTCACCCATTATAATGAGCCAAATATCTTAGCGGAATTATCCAAAGATCTTGGCCCAGCAATGGTGGGCATCAATGCTGATGAAATTGAACTGATCATGGAGGAAAGAGGACAATGAAAACAGTGGGTGTCTTAGCGTTACAAGGAGCTTTTATCGAGCATGAAAAGGTATTAAAACAATTGGGGGTGCGCCCTTTAGAAATCAAGCACAAAGAAGACGTAAACCAGATTGATGGCATCATCTTACCGGGTGGCGAAAGCACCACCCAAGGCCGTCTTTTAGAAACGGAAGGAATCTTACAGCCCTTAAAAGAAAAGATTGAACAGGGATTGCCCACCTTAGCGACTTGTGCGGGAAGCATTTTATTATCCAAAGAAATTGAAGATCAAAACGAAGTGTATCTGCAGACGTTACCGGTTAGGATTCGACGGAATGCGTTTGGGCGGCAAAGTCATAGTTTTAAAAGCCGTGGACCATTTTTGTCCACGGCGGTTGAGATGATTTTTATTCGGGCCCCTTTTTTTACACAGGTCGATCCCGAAGTGCAAATTTTATCGAAAG
Organism: Absicoccus intestinalis; assembly: GCF_033971885.1. Classification (NCBI taxonomy): domain Bacteria; kingdom Bacillati; phylum Bacillota; class Erysipelotrichia; order Erysipelotrichales; family Erysipelotrichaceae; genus Absicoccus; species Absicoccus intestinalis. The sequence goes on from NZ_JALBUS010000001.1 coordinate 101,334, forward strand.
TAGAGGATCACATCGTTGCCGTTCAATATCACAAGCAAATCGCTTTGTCGTTTCATCCGGAACTGACACAGGATCCCAAGATCCATTCGTATTTTATTGATTCGCTACTCGTATGAATAGAATCCTGCTTTGGCTTGTACACCGGTCTTTCCTTGGTCGATATAGGATTTCAACATATCGGCCACTTTTTTCATGGCAGGATCCATGCGGGCAATATTATAAGCTGTTTGAAGTCCAACAATATCTAGGATCTGCATTGGTCCATATGGAGCCCCGGTTGCTTTGCGCCATGTCTTATCAATGGTTGGTACATCAGCAATGCCATTGGCGTATAAATTCAAAGCGGCATTGAGGAATGGCACCAATAAGGAATTGAGCACATAGCCAGGTTGTTCTTTTTGTAAGCAGATGGGTTCCATGCCGATTTCCTTTCCAAAGGCAACGGCTTGTTCAAATACATGAGGATCGGTATGAGGATGTCCCATGATCTCAACGATATTGTATTTCCAAATTTCATTCGCAAAATGCATGTTTAAATAGCGTTCGGGATGTTTAACATGATCGACAAATTGGCTCGGTACCATGGTCGATGAATTGCTTGCCAGAATCGTATCGGGTTCTAAATATTGTGATAATTTTTGATAGATATCGATCTTGGCTTCCAAATCTTCGGACATGGCTTCAATGACGATCATGGCATCTTTGCATGCCTTTTCCATATCCAGTTCTAAGACAATGGAATCATAGGCTTTTTCGACTTGGGCTTGTTTGGCTTCGATATCGGCTACACTTGTCTGGGCAAGATCTGCCACAAGGCCATGCGGATAATACGGATAGTCCGTTCCACAATACGGTTTTAACGCTTCCAAGGATGACAAATAAATGGATTTCAATCGGTCCAATTTTGGTTGCGTGCGTGTCTTGGAACTTTCCATTCGTAACCAGAATGTAACATCAAATCCTTGATAGGCAGCTTGGAAAGCTATTTGGGAGCCTAAGACTCCACCACCGACAACGACTACTTTTCGTTTATTCATAATAAACCTCCTTCTCTGTATGATTGATTTCATTATATCGAGTTTTTTTATAAGCTGTTAGTCATATGCATCTGCCATGACAGATAATTGTTTCAACCGATATAGACACCCTTCTCGTACATCTTGATAGGCGGTTTCAAAATCATCGGTCCACCAGGGATCGGATACATCGCGATCGGGCAATAAACGTTGGACTTTGTGTTGAGGATCCGATCCAAGAATACGTAAGATATCCCTTCGATTTTCCGCATCCATATAATAAATATGGTCGTAGTTTTGATAATCGGATTGAGTGAGGATACGTGCTTGCCGCCGAGAAAAAGGAATGCCCTTCTCTTTTAATTTTGCCCGAGCCGGATAGTACATATCATTCCCAATTTCTTCATACGTAGCCGCGACGGAATCCACTTTCATCGGAATACCTTGTTTGCGACATAGATCTTTCATGATGAATTCAGCCATTGGACTTCGACAGATATTGCCATGACAGACAAATAGGATTTTGATCATAGAGCCTCCATTTCTAATTCGTATACAAAACAACATAAACAATCATTATCAAGATTTAAACCGATACTTTCCCTTACCAAATCCCGAAACCGATTCAATGATTTTTTTTCTCTCTCATTTCCTTCAACAACTCCGATACCCTGGATGGTTTTATATCCAATGCATACATGATATCCAAACGGCCAAAAATGGACTGACTTGTAAATTTCTTTCGAAGATTTGATTCGTTGATTTTGGTGTGAACATACCATCAATGTCCGGTTTTGAAGGGAATTGTGTTCACCAAGTAAAAGATTTCTCAAAAACAACTCTAGATATTCAGTGGTCTCATGGATTCCCTTTTTTGTAGTTGGCGACCACGAGTACATTACGAAAATACCATGCATTCTCAGCGAATATATCGTTTGTTGCATCCAATCCAAAGGTTCGTAAATATTTAATAAAAAATACAGCTGTCATACGGTATTTCCTTCCTCAAATACATGGATCTGCCATAATCTTGAAACAAAAAAGGCAAGATGATGAATCATTTCATCTATCGATAGATTCCGATAGGAGAATTTTCTTTCTTCTTACAAATATTGATTATTCTACGCCTAAAGCCTTAAAGACGGCATCTTCTGCACTATTGAAGAAAATCAATTCATTCGGATGGTACACTTCCTAGATCAGCTGTCGATGGAATTGGAAACCATACCTTTACTTTATAAGGAAAAATCCTATATTTCTCATTCCAAAAGATAATTCTTCTTTTATAGCATTCATTCAGCAAACCCTTGATCTAATTTCTTTTTAATATCTTCAATAGCCATAATAAACTTCTTGAAAACCATAAAACAATACACTACAATAGCTTCAAAACCAACTTGTGTGGATATAGCTGGGCTGGCTGTGCCAGTAAGACAAATGTCGAGATGCCTTTGCTCCTAGGGTTGGTTTTTTTTTACAATTTTTTAATTCGCGCCCTTTATTTGGCATATAAATTATATGTGATTCTTTTTATCTCTACCAACATTTATAGTGAATTTAAGTCCATTTTTATCATAACTTCCATAGAAGCATAAGAAAACAGCCTTGTAACTTGTAGGAAATATAGGCTGTTGTATTCAAACATTACAAATATTTACTTGCTTCACGAATGCTCAATGCATCCATTTGATCTTTGTATGTTTCTATGAAATGGCGGACCCATTCGGGATTGGTCTTGGAATAATCGCGTAAACTCCAGCCAATGGCTTTATTGATAAAGAATTCCGAACTACCAAAATTATTGAGTAATATTTGTTCCAATAATTGGGTATTGGTTTTCGCTTTTCTACCCAATTGATGATTAATGGCCATACGTCGTATCCAAAAATCATCATCTTTTGACCATATCAGCATCAAATCATGGATGCGCGCATCCTTTAAGCCCATATGACCAATGATTCGAGTAAAACCATCAATGGTATCCCACCATGGCTTTGTTTTGATGTATTTCATGAGATGTGGAAGATCATCATAGGTAAGAAACTTCTTCATGGTTGTCAGATAGTCCACCACAAAGTATTGAAATTCTCGATATTCATCGGCATAGCATGCATCCAACAAATCCCAGTCTATTTCTTTTTTCTGTTTTTCAGCTTTTAAAAATCCCTTATATATCGCTTTTCTTTTTGGAGAAGGTATACCATAAAAAGGAAACAAATAGCGCATATAAGCTGTCATTTTTACCGCTTTTTTTGAATCTCCATTGATTTCAAATTGTTTCTTTAATCTAAGATATGCATCCATTTCTCTTCTCCACATTCTAGTAGCACGATTTGAATCATTGTCGTATAAATATTCCATCAATGTCTTCTTCATCATAGGGACGAAAGATCGGCTTGATCGTATCTAGTGGGAATGGTGCTTCTTCGGCTGGATGATATTCTATGGATTCGATACGAGCAAGAGCTTCGTGGTTATCCTTTCCCGCCAAAACAATGACTAAGTCGCCTACATCGTATTCTCATCGGCTTGGTAACAATATTCTTTCCCACCATCCTCGAATACAACGTTGCAGAAAATCAATGAATGACTCAACAATGACTGAAAACATTTTTATCGTTTATTTATGTATTGTTATTGTACCATCATCAGCGAATCGGAATGATGCTTTCTTTCCTTTTCAAAGATGGACGTAACTCGTTAAGATTCATTCTAGATCTTTACAAAATCATGCCTTTTGTAAAGCATTTAGCCATTTTCAATGGAATAATTTTATGCATGTAAAATTCATGTAAATATATAAATTATTATTAATTTTAAATAACTTATTATTATTGATTATTTATTTTTGTTGTTATATCATGAGGGCCAGAAAGATGTTTTTATATGCTCGATTTTCGCGTACGTACTTTTCTTTGTGTTTGTCAAACTTTAGATTACACGAAAGCTGCTAACCTATTACATATCACGCAACCAGCTGCACACATACGTTATTTAGAATCGTATTATCAAACGCAGCTCTTTCGTTACCAAAATGAAAAATTGAAACTGACCCCAGCTGGACAACGACTCTATCAACGACTGCGTACGATGGCCAATGATGAAACCCAGCTCCAAGCGGAATTGCTGGCTCCTCACCAAGAAATGGAACAATTTTCTTTGGGTGTGACCATGACCATTGGTGAATATGGTATTGTCAAACCCATCGTCAAACTTCTAAAAGCCTATCCCCATCTCAATTTACATGTACGTTTTGAAAATACGGACCAACTCTTAGACTTATTAAAAGAAGGTACGATCCAAATGGCACTGATTGAAGGCTATTATCCAGAAGACATCTATATGCATAAACACTATCGCAAGGAAGCTTTTATTCCCATTTGTGCCACGAATCATGTATTTAAAAATGCCCATCCACATACTGTCAAGGACTTAATGGAAGAACGAATCCTGCTCCGGGAAAAAGGATCGGGTACGCGTAATATCTTGGAACATGATTTGGCTGTGCGAGGCATGCATCTCGAAGCTTTTCATCAATATGTCGAAGTGGAAAATATGCATACCATCATTGATTTATTGTGTGAAGACTGTGGCATTTCGTTTCTTTATCGCATGACTGCACAAAAACAAATAGAAGCGGGTATCCTCAAAGAAATTCCCTTGGATGATTTTTCCATCCAACATGATCTTGATTTCATCTGGGAACAAGGAAGCCTCTATAACGAGCGCAATGAAAAGATCAGTAACTTATTAGCTTCCGTATGATCATAAAAAAATGTGACCTCTTTTTAGCTCCACATATTCGGAAGCAGGGTCACATTTTTATTTTGTTTCAGATAGTTCAAATAGTTTGTCGTTCCATCTATCATTTTCTTCATATAAATACACTGATCAGATGAATAAAAAAGACGTAAGATCCATCTCACGTCTTATCTATCATCTACCAAATCTGCATGATATGTTGCAAAGCTAAACTTACAATGGTAATACCAACCCAACACGAAACACCGATCAAGAGAGGTTTTCCTCCTGTACGAATCAATTTGACAATATCGCTATTTAAGCCAATGGCTACCATGGCCATCACGATAAAGAATTTGGATATCGTTTTAAATGGCATAAACACTTCTGCTTGTACACCGGCATGTACACAAATCGTTGTAAAAATGGCTGCCAGGATAAAATACAGAATGAATAAAGGAAATGCTTTGCGAAAATGAAATCCTTCCCCTTTGTTTTGGCTATTACTCTGTTTTGTGGCAAGCACCAATGTAATTGGAATGATTGCCAACGTACGCGTAAGTTTCACCGTTACCGCCTTATCCAAAGTTGCACTGCCCAGATGCCACATACTATCCCAAGTCGAAGCCGCTGCCGTGACCGAAGATGTATCATTGATTGCTGTTCCGGCAAAGATGCCAAAAGCTTCGCCACTCGTTGTACTAAAGCCAAGAGCATGCCCTAATATAGGAAAGAAAATAGCAGCCAACACATTAAAGAAAAAAATAACGGAAATGGCTTGGGCTACTTCTTCGTCGTCAGCGCCGACAACCGGTGCGGTAGCGGCAATCGCAGATCCCCCACAAATCGAAGATCCAACCCCAACCAAAGTAGCAATATTTCCCGAAATATGCATTTTTTTATGTAACAAATAAGCAATGCATAAAGAGGTCGTAATGGTACAAACAATGATAGGTAATGACTGCTGCCCCGTTTGTGCAATCACGCCTAGATCCATACCAAATCCCAATAAAACCACGGCTGCTTGTAATACATATTTTGCAGTCCATGAAATACCATTTTGTGCTTTGCCTTTTGCTTTCCAAAATACCGTAATCATCATTCCTGCTAGAATGCCGATAACCGCGCCACCAATCACTGGAAAATGTATACCAATGAACCAAGATGGAATTGCAAGCAAAAGGCACAACAATATACCGTAGATGTTTTTCTTCATATTCCTATCCCTCTCTTGACGGGTTTGATTATAAAAGGACTAAGCAAAAATGTAAAATTATATATTTTTATTTATTGATAATATATTTTTATCGTTATATTGTAAAAAAAGAGGAGGATTTTCCATATGCTGGATTTTCGCGTACGTACATTTCTTTGTGTTTGCCAAACGATGAATTACACAAAAGCCGCTCAACAATTACACATTACCCAACCAGCGGTTTCTGCTCACATTCACTATTTAGAATCGTATTATCAGATTCAACTTTTTCATTATCAAAATCGAAAATTGGAACTGACTTCAGCAGGAAAATTACTGTATGAACGACTTCATACGATGGTCAATGATGAATCCCAACTTCGAGCTGAATTGCATGCTCCGCAACAAGAAATGGAACAATTTTCTTTGGGTGTGACCATGACCATTGGTGAATATGCCATTGTGAAACCCATCGTCAAACTTTTAAATACATTTCCCCATCTTAATTTGCATCTGCATTTTGGAAATACGGCCCAACTTTTAAATCAATTAAAAGAAGGTACGATCCAAATGGCGTTGGTGGAAGGTTATTATCCAAAAGATATCTATGTGCATACACACTATCGAACCGAAGCCTATATTCCTGTTTGTGCCACGAATCATGTTTTTAAAAACGTCCATCCACATACTGTCAAGGACTTAGTGGAAGAACGAATTTTGCTTCGTGAAAAAGGATCGGGCACGCGTAATATTTTGGAACGTGATCTAGCCGTACGCGGCATGGATATTGAAGATTTTCATCACTATGTGGAAGTAGAAAACATGCATACCATCATTGATTTATTGTGTGAAGATTGTGGTATTTCCTTTCTTTATCGTATGGCCGCACAAAAACAAATAGAAGCCGGCATACTCAAGGAAATTTGCTTAGAAGACTTTTCTCTCCAACATGATCTTGATTTTATCTGGGAACAAGGAAGCCTTTATAACGAGCGCAACGAGAAGATCAGTAGCTTATTAGCATCCGTATGATCATAAAAAAATAGCACAGTGATGTGCTACCATTCCTTGATCAAAAAGCGGTTCATGGTACTATGAACAACACCTTCGGGTTTTTCAATATCGGTAAAGCCTAGTTTTTGATACAAACCCAAAGCTTCTTGGAGATGATCATGTGTTTCTATATAACAACGTTCATAGCCGGCTCTTTGGGCTTGTTCCATGACATACACCAACAATTGTTTGCCATATCCATGTCCCCGAATGTCTTTACTCAAATATAATTTCTGGATCTCGCAACAATGTTCAAACCCATCAAATCGATCATAACCAGCACCACCTAGTACTTGATTTTCTTCTACAAGTACATAATAGGCACATCCTTCATGATCATACGATGTACTTATTTTTTCTAAGTTTTCATCATAATACACCGTTCCTGGCAATGCCAATCCATAGGCTTCTAGACTGGCACGAATCAGCTGTACCATCGCTAAATCTTCTTTTCTGGTGATCTTTCTTATTTCCATAACATTTCCTCAAACCCTTCACTTTTCATGGATTTGTTTTGAGCATAACACAAACTGTATCACAAATCGATTTCAACACCGAGCGATTCAAAGGATCCATCTATAAAAGCTTAAAATGATGGATAGCTTGTGATATAGCGTCGCTTTGATCTTTGGGACAAATATAATCAGCCACTGCCTTTACAGATTCTATTGCCTGATGCATCGCTACTCCGATCTTAGCGGCTTGGATCATACATACATCCGAATAGGAATCTCCAAAAGCCATAAAATCATTCATTGGTTCTTTCCAATGATACATCAAAGTCTGAATGCCGGTTAATTTGGTATAGCCTTTGGGAAAAATATCAATATTGAAAGGTCCACCCTTCACAATATGATATTGTGGAAATTGTATTTTCAGCTTTTGATAAAAAGCTTCCACATCTGGGGTGATATACGTGATCAACTTTTGTTTTTCACCTTCATAGGGTTTGCACTGATAATCAACCACATCATATTTTTTCATGAATAAACGAACAGTGGGATCGATTCCCGTCAACATTTCGATCTTTCCTACGGAAAATATAGGAACTTGGTGCGCCTGTCCAAACGCAAAAATCACATCCAGATCGTCTGGTTGGAAGGAATGATCTTCCAAATGGCAAAATGCAGGATCATACACTTCCACCCCATTGGTCGTGACATAGCCATCCCAATCGATTTCATTCATATGTGGAATCCCCGTTATTCTTTCCAAGGGACGACTCGAAGCAATGCCCAATCGATATCCTTTTGTGTGCAGGGCTTGTAACGTTTCAATGGAAGAAGGATCAATTTGTTTCTTATGCACATCCAATAATGTGTCATCTAAATCAAAAAAAATCGTTTTCATATGTTTATTCTACGCTTTCCAATCGATCAATCAAAATAAGGTCAATGGTTCATAGGATGGATACAATGTGGATGTATAATGAAAAATTTCTTGGGGATCATCCATGATACCAGCTGCCTGACACGTTTTATGAAACCTGTCCATCAACGCTTTATCACGTGGACTGATGACTTCATACGCATTCCCATAAACTTTTTTATAGCGTTGTTTCAAGCCAGGAAACGATGCATCCAACATGCGATAGTAATAGTCTCGACTCCCCTTTCTTAGTGTCATTCCTGCGTGGAAACAAATGATGCCTTTGACATCCGCATCGATACACCAATCCAAGATTTGTTTCATATTTTCATAAGAATCTGTCAAATACGGCAAGACAGGCGTTAACCAAACCACCGTTGGGATCCCTTTGGCTTGACAGGCTTTTAATACGTCATAGCGCCGTCGACTCGAACATACACCTGGCTCGATGATATGACTCATTTCATCCGAAGCACACGTCAAAGACATTTGGACCACAACTTTGGATCGTTGATGAATATCACCCAATAAATCCAAATCTCGAAGAACCAGATCCGATTTAGTAATGACCGTAGCTCCAAAACCATACCGATCGATCACTTGTAGGCAAGCTCTTGTAAGCTTTAGCTTCTTTTCGATGGGTAGATACGGATCACTCATCGAACCGGTACTGATCATGGTCTTTTTGGTTTTGGTTCGCAAACACTGTTCTAAAAGAAGGGGTGCATTTTCTTTCACTTCCACATCGGTAAAGTCATGATCAAAATGATAACAGTCACTTCGACTATCGCAATAGATACAGCCATGGGTACAACCTCGATAGATGTTGATCGCATTCCATTTGGTCAAAAGCGATCTTGCTTGCACAACATGCATAACTCAACCTTCACGACTTCTTTCTGCCAATCGTTGCTTTAACAAGCCAGTGCGTGTCTTGATTTCTTCGATGACTTGGATGAAGACTTCATCGGACTGTCCTGTCGGATCTGGTAAGCCCCAATCTTCGCGATACAAACAGGCCATGGCCGGGCATTGTACCCCACATCCCATCGTGATCACGATATCTAATGGAGGAAGCTGATCTACTGTCTTATTGTATTGGCCATTGGCAATCATATCGATTCCATATTTTGTTTTGAGGATACGCAACGCGTCGGGATCGATCTGATCTTTGATCTCAGTCCCTGCCGAATAACTTTCAAAAACATCACTCGCGAATGCTTTGCCGAATGCTTCTGCCATCTGGCTGCGACACGAATTATGTGTACAAATAAAGCCTACTTTCCACTTTTTCATAGCAATCTCTCAATCTGTTTGGGTTTCAATACACGTCCTGTGGCCACCACTTTGTCATCAATCATCAATGCCGGTGTTTGCAGGATGCCTAAGCTGGCAATGATCGAAAAATCCGTAATGTATTCGATCTTTGCATCGATATGTTTGTTTGCGACGGCTTCTTTCACATTTTTTAATAAAGTCTCACACTTACTGCAACCGCCACCTAATACTTTAATATTCATTCGTTTCTCCTCCTTTTTGAAACTTCTGTTTTGTATGATTCGCTATCTTCACTAAGGTCAACATGACGGGTACTTCCGTCAATACGCCAACTGTCGTTGCCAAAGCTGCAGGACTGGTCGTGCCAAATAACGCAATCGCTACGGCTACCGCTAATTCAAAGAAATTCGATGCGCCAATTAGACCAGCGGGTGCCGCAATCGCAAAGGGTAAATGAGCCAGATAGCTAGCGCCATACGCAATCCCAAAGATCAAGAACGTTTGGATGATCAAGGGAACCGCAATCAAAACGATATGGAAAGGATTGGAAACAATCACTTGAGCTTGGGATGCAAAGATCAAGACCAAGGTCAACAATAAACCTATGGTCGTCACGCCATCAAATCGATGAAGAAAAGTCGTTTCCAAATAGGTCTTCCCTTGTTTTTTCGTAATTGAAATGCGAGTTAAAATACCAGCCACAAGCGGAATCACCACAAATAAGAAGATACTGACAAATAATGTTGAATACGGCACGGTTACTTGGGAAACGCCCAATAAAAACTTCACAATGGGAACAAACGCAATCAAGATGATCAAATCATTGGTTGCGACTTGCACGATCGTATAGGCAGGATCTCCATGTGTCAAGCTACTCCATACAAAGACCATGGCGGTACAAGGGGCAGCCCCCAACAAAACGGCTCCAGCCAGATATTGTCGGGCCAAGTCCGGTGCGATCCAATGTTTAAAGATCACGAAAAGAAACACATAGGCCAAGCCATACATGGTCAATGGTTTGATCAACCAATTGGTGATCCACGTGATCAAAATGCCTTTGGGATGTTTTCCAACTTCTTTGATGCGTTGAAAATCCACTTTGATCATCATGGGATAAATCATGATCCAGATCAAGATCGCAATGGGAATGGAAATACCTGCTATCTGTAATTTTCCCAATACATGGGGAATAACGGGAAGAAAATGGCCTATCAACACACCTGCAACCATACATAAAAACACCCATAGTGATAAATAGGTTTGAAAAAAACTAATCCCTTCCTTTGATTTCATCTGTCTTATCCTCCTTACAAGTGCAATTCAAACGATCGATATAGGCTCGAAATGTCATCAATGTTTCGCAATTTAAAGAATAATACGTATTCTTCCATTCCTTTCGACTGACAACCAAACCACATTCGGATAATACTTTCATATGATGGGATAACGTGGGTTGCGTAATTTGAAAATGTTCCAACAACTTACACCCACACAACTCTCCATCTGTCAATAACTCTACGATTTGTATTCGATGGGAATCTCCCAATGCCTTACAAATCAGTGCTGCATCCATCGCATTCATAACAAGAAACCTCCTAGATCAATAAACCTTGGCATAGATTGAATCCATAGCCAACCAAAACAATGCCTACCACACATACACCAATAAAAGTACCTAATAGTTTTGGCTTTACCGCCTTGCGCAATAAGATCAATGAAGGCAAGCTCAATGTGGTCACTGCCATCATAAAACTCAATACGGTACCTAATAAAGCGCCTTTTGATAATAACGCTTCGGCGACTGGAATGGTCCCAAAAATATCGGCATACATGGGGACTCCTACTAATGTTGCCAGGATCACACCAAAAGGATTCGAGTGGCCAAGAATGTGTTCAATCATGGATTCGGGTATCCAATTATGGATCACAGCGCCAATGCCAACGCCCACCAAAATATAAGGAAAGACCTTACGAAACGTCGAAACAACTTGTTCTTTGGCATAGGCCAAACGATCCAGTAAGGTCAAAGTGGGAGATTCGATCGATGTCGATACTGCATTGCGAATCAGATCTTCCACTTGATCTTCCATATGGGCTCGTTCGATCACACTGCCTCCAAGTACCGCAATCAACAAGCCCACGATCACATATGCCAAGGCAATGCGATAGCCAAAAATACCCATCAACAAGACCAAGCTACCCAGATCGACCATGGGGGAAGAAATCAAAAACGAAAACGTGACGCCAAGTGGTAAACCCGCACTGGTAAAGCCCATAAAAATGGGAATCGAAGAACAGGAACAAAACGGGGTTACGGTGCCTAAGAGAGCACCAATGATATTGGCACCCAACCCATGAAACCGACCCATGATCGTTTTACTGCGTTCGGGTGGAAAATAACTTTGAATATAAGAAATCAAAAAGATCAATACACACAATAGAATGGTGATCTTGATCACATCATAAAGAAAAAATTGAATGGACCCGCCCATTCGAGTTTGCACATCCACACCCAACCACATCAAAAGTTGACCCATCCAACGATGGATCCATCGCATGCCCAATAGTTCATTTTGAATCCATGATCCCATATGTCTTCTCCTCACATCGATTTCTATCTATGTGATAGTATATCATCACTTCGATATTTGTCAATGTGATAATTCAACTTTTTCTTGATGAAACCAACCATTCGGCGTATGATGAATGTGTTATAAAAAATGGGAGCTAGCGAAACTGGCTGAGAAAAGACTGTATGGTCTTGACCAATAACCTGATTTGGATAATGCCAACGTAGGGAAATACGCAAATATCGTGGGATACCCTTGTTGGTATGCCACTTTTTTTATAAGGAGGATTTTATGTTAGAAACTTGTTTAGAGAATGTACGTAATCACGGTGCATTGGTACACAACATCACCAATTATGTCACGGTCAATGATGTGGCCAATGCCATTTTAGCTATTGGTGCCAGTCCAATCATGTCGGATGAGCCCGAAGATGTCGAAGATATCCAGACCATTTGTCAAGGTTTAAATATCAACATTGGTACATTAAATAGGCATTCCATTGAAGGCATGAAACGTGCAGGAAAAAAAGCCAATGAAATGGGGCATGTCGTTTTATTGGATCCCGTAGGTGCAGGGGCTTCTCACTTACGAACCCAAACTGCTTTGGATCTCATCAAACAAATTCATTTTGATGTCATTCGCGGTAATATTTCCGAAATCAAAACCTTAGCCTTGGGCACTTCAACGACACAAGGTGTGGATGCCAATGCCGCTGATGCCGTGATCGAAGAAAATTTAGGTGCGATGGTTACTTTTGCCAAAAACTTTGCCAAAAGTCAAGAATGTATCATTGCCATTACCGGTGCCATTGATCTGGTTGCCGATGCCAATACGTGTTATGTGATTCGCAATGGCAAGCCGCAAATGGGCCAAATTACCGGAACCGGTTGTCAATTATCAGGAATCATGACCGCTTTCTTAGCTGCCAATCCAGACCATCCTTTGGAAGCTTGTGCTGCTGCGGTTTGTGACATGGGCTTGGCCGGTGAAATTGGCTATTCGCACTTAGCCGCTTATGAAGGCAACAGCACCTATCGCAATCGCATCATTGATGCCCTCAATCAAATGACGACCACGCAATTTAAAGAAGGGGCCAAGTATGAAATCAAATAACTATTTGGAACTCTATGCCGTGACCGATCGTCATTGGTTGGGCAATCAAACGTTGTTGGAACAAGTCCAGGAAGCTTTGGATGGTGGGGCCACATGCATCCAACTTCGAGAAAAACAATTGGATGACAAAACCTTCTTACAAGAAGCCATTGAAATTCAAAAGTTGTGTAAACAATACCAAGTTCCTTTTATTGTCAATGACAATGTTGCAATTGCCAAAGACATACATGCGGATGGCATTCATGTCGGCCAAAGCGATATGGAAGCCTTGGATGTAAGAAAAGCATTAGGCAACGATGTTATTTTAGGTGTATCCGCACAAACTGTAGAACAAGCTAAAAAAGCCGAAGCACATGGTGCGGATTATCTCGGTGTGGGTGCTGTCTTTCCCACTGGTTCTAAAGATGATGCGGAAGATGTCAGTTATGAGACCTTAAAAGCCATTTGCGAAGCCGTATCCATTCCGGTCATTGCGATTGGGGGCATCACCCAAGACAATGTCAAAGAATTAGCTGGTTCCGGTATTGTTGGCATTGCCGTGATCAGTGCCATCTTTGCCCAACAACACATTACCCAAGCCACCAAAGACTTAAAACAAGCCACGGAGCAGATGTTAGATGATCGCCCTCTTTGATGTGGATGGTGTGATCTTGGATTCCATGGCCATTTGGGATGCATTGCCCCTACGATACATTCGATCCAAAGGCAAGAAGCCAAAACTCGATCTTGCCAAGATCATTGCACCAATGTCTTTAGAAGAATCGAGTTTGTATATGAAAGAACACTATCAACTCAATGAATCTTCCATCCAGATCCAACATGAAATCATTGAAATGTTGGCAACGTATTATAAAGAAGAAGTGACATTAAAGCCAGGCATTGTATCGTGTCTACAAGCGTGTCAAGACCAACATATGCCCATGTATGTATTATCCATTGGCGATGAAACCTTGATTAATGCAGCCTTCAAACGATTACATATTCGTTCTTATTTTCAAGCCATTTTTACGGTCATGGATAAACGAGATCCACATATCTATACAAATGTAGCGAACACCTTACATGTCCAACCACAAGATCTTCTTGTGTTTGAAGATAGTTTAGATGCGATCCAATCGGCAAACCAAGCGGGTTGTACGACCATTGGCATTGCCGATCCATCCAACCAAGATAAACAAAAACTCATCCAATCTCGGGCCGATGATTTCGTGTCCGATCTGGAAGCGGTAGATTGGGGACACCACCTTTTATCGCTATAGAAAATACATGCAAAGGAGGAATTTGATGTTTACAGCATGTACGATCGCTGGTTCTGATTCCAGCGGAGGCGCCGGTATCCAAGCGGATATCAAAACTATGACAACCAATGGCGTATTTGCCACCAGTGCCATCACAGCTTTAACGGCGCAAAATACATTAGGGGTAACCGATATTTTCAATGCCACCCCCGAATTTCTAGGCCATGAACTCGATGCCATCTTTACGGATATTTTTCCAGATGCCGTCAAAATTGGGATGGTTTCCAAACAAGAATTGATTGAAACCATTGCCAACAAATTAAAGCAATATTCTGCCAACCATATTGTGGTCGATCCAGTCATGGTCGCAACCAGTGGAGCTCGTTTGATTGATGAAGCTGCCATTGATGCCCTAAAAACCAATCTATTGCCTTTAGCACTGGTTTGTACGCCAAATATTCCGGAAGCTGAATTATTAGCGAATATGTCCATTCAAAATGAAGCGGATATGGAAAAAGCCGCAAAAATCATTGAATCCACCTATGGATGTGCTTGTTTATGTAAAGGGGGGCATCAAATCAACGATGCCAATGATGTCTTAGTTGAAAACGGCCAAATCCATTGGTTCTATGGCAAGCGAATTGATAATCCCAATACCCATGGTACGGGATGCACGTTATCCAGTGCCATTGCTTCCAATCTTGCCAAAGGATACAATTTGGAAACAGCGGTCAAACGTGCGAAAGATTATTTATCCAAAGCCTTAGCTGCCATGTTGGATCTAGGCCAAGGCCAAGGACCCATGAATCATATGTTTGACCTACAAGGAGAATTTGCCCAATGAAACAAACCAGTAATTTTGAGAATGGATTGATCTGGTTTGGTGCTGCCATTTCCCTTGCCGAAATACTAACAGGTACCTATTTTGCTCCCCTTGGCTTTAGCAAAGGTCTATTGGCCATTATCATTGGTCATGTGATTGGTTGTATCTTATTGTTCTTATCCGGAGCGATTGGTGGAACGATGCGAAAAAGTGCCATGGAAAGTGTCAAAGTCTCTTTTGGCGAAAAAGGCGGCCAATTCTTTGCCGGTTTAAATGTGATCCAATTGGTCGGTTGGACCGCCATCATGATTTATGATGGAGCCTTAGCTGCCAATGGTATTTTAGCCAATGGCCAATGGTTTTGGGCCCTTTTGATTGGTGCTTTGATCATTGTTTGGTTATTGTTAGGAATTACCAATTTAGGCAAGGTCAATACCATCACCATGATGGCCTTATTCATCCTAACCATTGTATTGAGCTTTACCGTTTTTAAAAATACCGGCATATCCACCCAAACCAGTGATGTCTTATCTTTTGGATCCGCCGTTGAATTATCGGTTGCGATGCCCCTTTCTTGGTTACCTTTGATCAGTGATTACACCAAGGAAGCCAAAAAGCCCATTCAAGCAACGGCTGTAAGCAGCATTGCCTATGGATTGACATCTTGTTGGATGTATATGATTGGGATGGGCGCCGCCATTTATACCCAACAAAGTGATATTGCCCAAATTCTTTTAAAAGCCGGATTTGGTGTCATTGGCCTTTTGATCATTGTCTTATCCACCGTAACCACCACGTTTTTGGATGCTTATTCGGCTGGTATTTCCACCCAAGCCATCAAAGAAGATTGGGATGGATCTAAGATTGCGATCGGAGTGACCATCATTGGTGTGATCGGTGCCATCCTCTTCCCAATGGATGATATCACCAATTTCTTATATTTCATTGGCTCAGTTTTTGCCCCCATGATTGCCATCCAAATTGCGGATTATTTCCTATTGAAACATCAAACCAACCATAAACCAAATATGATCATCTGGATCATTGGTTTCATTCTCTACCGCTGTTTGATGCATATCGACTTCATTCTAGGAAATACCTTCCCAGATATGTTAATCACCATCCTGTTGTGTGTCCTGATCAATAAAGTAATGAAAAAGAACTAACCCCAATCGATAGATTGGGGCTTATTTGATTTTTTTCATGTTTATGGAATTTCACCTTGCTATTAAATCTTCAAATACTAAAAAATATCACCATCGTTAGGATATGTTAGGATATATTATTATTATATTTTCATAATGGTGGTATCAATGAAAATAAATATATTAAATTCGTGTGTTTGTTTCCTCATTAATTACGATATGCATGGAAATTACTGATGCAATATATTACTTTATCGAAGACATATCCTCAAAAAAATAAAATACAATTAGATCACAAAACCATTTTCTATCTACTAGTCGTTGTTGATTGCAACATAAGAAAGGATAAATTTTCTTTATGCCACGGACAACCAATCACATTTTTATGAACTTTAAACACTATATCTCCATTGGATGATGTAATGATCATTTTTATATGCGTTAAATGAATCTTCAAGTGGATTTGTATTGAATTCATAGGTAAAAAAATCAAAGTATCCGGTAATAATTGACCATCATTATCATCAATGGCAATGATTGTCAAACCTTCATTATTTAAATGGAGAATGTGATCTTTCATGACATACATGGTGCTTCCCAAACCATTTTTATATGCTCCAACCGAAGGTTGAAGCGTTGCATAAATCGAACCATGTCCTGCATATGCAATCTGATTTGCAAATAAGATGTTTTTGATATCGTCCTCTTTCATATTGATCATTTCTCTTTCGCTATTTTCGATTGTCGATATATATCAACGAAATCTTGAATGCCTTCTCGCCCCACATTTATGATCTCATCAGAAGATATATTTCTTTCACGAGATGCCAAGAATTCCATGACCATTGGCAAATTCATTCCAGTAATAATATCAACTTTGTTTGCCATCTTAGTATCTTTTATAAGAACACTGCTGCAATTACATGGAGAGCCAAATAACAAATCACAAAAAATTACAACTCCATCGCCTGTATCAACTTGACTCACCGCTTTTTGAATACGTTGAATGAATAACGGAATTTCCTCGCCGGGTAATAAACATAAAGCCTGCACTTGACTTAATTGACCATTAAATAATTCCAATGAGTCTAATAATCCATCAGCCATTTTTCCATGACTCGCTAAAATAATACCTTTCAATATTTGCACCTCTTTTCTTTAACCAAAATCCGGGAATCCAAAGATTCCCGAAATCTAGTTAAAACAATCCAATAGCAGCCGTAACAATACCAAAAACCAATGTAATTAAAACCAATTTTGCTACACTAACATGTTTTTTACTTATCAAAAAATAGTAAATTAATAATACCGATAAGGAAAGAATGCCTGGCATAATGCCATCGATTTTATCTTGCACACTTAAAGTAGCTTTATCAAAATGTGCAGTAATAGCTACACTTAGATTTACCATAGAGGCTGTTAGAGCACCCATCATTGTCATTCCCAAAATATTAGCGCCTTCTATCACATCCGTCATTAGTGATGAAGATAAAACGTCTTTGATAGCTGAACGTCCTTTTTGATAAGTTAATTTTGTTAAAACAATGAGTTCACCGAGTGTGTACATCGTTCCTAACAATAAGAGCCAGAATCCAGCAATGGAACCACTCTTTGCCAATGAACAAGAAGCTAAAATAAATAATGTTGTGATCGTACCTGCTGAAAAAGAATCACCAAATGCTGCAACAGGTCCCATCAATCCTGTTTTAATTGATACAATGGCACTGCCTGGAATCTTATCAGGATGATTGGCTTTTTCTTCTTCCATAGCCAATGTTGTTCCTAAAATCAAACCACCTGCAGTAGCGTTCGTATTGAATAATTCCAAATGTCTTTGTAATGCTGCAATATAGTCTTCTTCATTTGGATATAATTTTTTCAAAGCTGGCATAATCGAGTAAGTATAAGCAATAGATTGCATACGCTCATAATTTAAAGACATCTCCGTCGAAATATACCATCTGCGAATAGCTCGATTGATGTCTTTTTTCGTTAACGTGATTTTCTTTTCTTCAGTCATTCTTCTATGCTCCTTCCTTTGCTCGATCTCGTTTAGCCATTACAATCAAGAAAGCTGCACAACCTGCTAGTAACCCTGCCGTTAAGCTATTCAATCCCATAGATTTAACCAATATAAACCCGATAATAGTGTAAGGAATCATCTTTGGCTTCCCAATCATATTCATAATTAATGCAAATCCAATTGCAGGCATAACACCACCAGCAACTTCCAGTCCATGCATGACCCATGTTGGAACATTGTTCATAAAAGCTAACATGGCATTTTGACCAAACATTACAACTAAAAATACGGGTAGGAATAATAATGGCAATTCAATTAATGGTGGATAAATGATTGCACAACGTGTCAATCCTGCAGAATCTCCTCGAGCCGCACAAGCATCTGCACGGTGAACAAAAATTACATTGATCATTTTCCGAAGATTTGTGACAAATGATCCTACTAATCCCATTGGAACAGCAAATGCAATCGCTTGTTCTGCCGATAAACCAGTGGCTAAAGCAATAGGTATGACGGTTGTTGCTGCTAAAGCCGAATCTGTTGGCAAATTGCCTCCTGGTGCTATAATTCCAGCAAAAGCTGCAGCAATACCGCCTCCAATAATTAATCCTCGCGTTAAGTCTCCATAAATTAATCCAGCAACAACACCTACAACAATAGGACTGGCAATGAAGAAGAAGGCAAAATATCCACCAATCATTCCTCGGGCAATCCAATACATCAAGCCCATTACAATTGCCATAATCACTAATGTACTTCCACTCATTTTCTTCTCTCCTTTCTTAAAGACAAATGATCATTAAAATACTTTTTTCTCAATTGATTTCAATTCAATAGCATCATTTTCAGGAATTGGTTGTAAAAATACATGTACTCCGCTTGCTTGCATTTCTTCTAATTTTTTATATTCGGATTGGGAAAGAGCGACTCCTTGTAATACTGTCTTTCGATTGGTCGCATTTTCAATAGCACCAACATTCAATTCTGGTAATACTAATCCATTTTTCCATGCATTATATGCTGCATTTACATCTTTAAAAATTAATAGAACTTTATCATTTTTTGCATCAATTGCTTTTTGAATATCTGATATTCTAACAATATCTACATCTTTTTGTGGTACTGCCATGCGATAGATATCACCCATAAAATCATCTTCAACTAAAGCATCATCAGCTAGAATCAAACGATCCACTGGACGAAATTTGATCCACTTCGCCACAATCTGGCCATGAACCATTCGATAATCAATACGCACCATTTTTAAAACTCCCATAATGCATGCTCCTTTCTAATTTTCTTTACTCATTTTCGCCTCTCTATTTTTACTGCCTGATGGATAGAAGCACTTTTATGTACGGCTTCTGCGATCAATTCAGCTTCCAATCCATCGTTTAAATCTGCATAAAACGGCTTATCATTTAAAATACAATCTACAAAATCATTCAATGGTTCAATTCCAAATCCCATAGGTCGACCATTTGCGTTTTGAATAAAGCAAACATTTGGTGTTGTTTGTTTTTGATCATCAAAAAATTCCACACCTCGTTTTTGCGAATCAACACGAATCATTTCATTCTCGCATAAAATCTCTGTACATCCATCATCTGCTTTTGCAAATCCATTCGGTAATATCCAAGCATTTTCAACCGTCCAAGTACAACCATTTTCAAATGTCAAATTAGCAGTGATCGTATCCCACGTATCTACCCCTTTTGACTGTAAAATACCTTTATGACCAACGGCATAAACTTCAGTTACATCACAATTCATATAATATCGAATCAGATCATAACAATGTGTACCTACAAAATGAACAGGACTAGAATCTGCCGCCCATTTTAACCAACACAATGCCACATCATAAATATTATCCATACGCATATAGCCACGAATCGGTGCTCCCGTTGATTTATCCATTAATTTATTTTTTACAGCGATACTCGCTGGATCCCAACGTTTATGATAATCCACCATAACTCTGACATGTGCTTCTTTCGCTGCATCTATGATTTCATAGGCATCTTCTGACGAAGTGGCCAATGGCTTTTCTACCAATACATCTTTACCATGGTGTATTGCCGATAAGACTGGTTCTTTATGATATGGATCTGGTGTAGCTACTGAAACAGCATCAATATCCATAGAATCTAACATCTCATCCACATCATTATAAGTGGCCACCTTATAATCTCTTTCAACTGCATCTGTGATTTGTTTATTTTTATCACAGACCGCTACCAGCTCTGCATTCGGATTCCAGGTATACGCATTTAAATGATTGCGCCCATAAAGTCCTGCACCAACTACTGCAACTTTTAACTTTTGCATAATTAACTTTGACCCTCACTTTCATATGTAGTTTTACTACATAAAATATATCATAAATGTAGTTATACAACAATATTAAATTGTAAAAATGTAGTATTACTACCAAAAAATACTCTGATCAAACATTGATCAGAGCTCATATCCTTAAAAAATAGCATTTTACTTTTTGATAAAATCACCTTCCAAATGAGCATAGTGTCCATACTCATCGAATATTCTTCTAGCTTTGTATACACCTTCCGTAATTCTTTCATAGTCATGGAAAGCCAATGAGAAGAAAATTGTATCTATAATTAGATTTTGGACAGCAATAGCCGCATGCGAAACTAGCCTAGAACTATTTTCCATGACTGACGTATATAAAACAACATCAGCATACTTTGCGATTTTTTTATTTCCATATTGCGTCAACAAAATGATTTGTACCCCTCTCTTTTTGGCAACTTCCATTATTTGATAATTTTCAATAGCGGAACCTAGAGTTGTAATACAGATTAAAAGATCTCCTTTTTTTAAATTCGTACAAGCTTCTAATCGAAGATGAATATCATCATAGAATACAGCATTCATCCCTAACCTCATTAATTTGATTTGTAGGTTTTTTACTTGTAAACTACTAGCTCCCATTCCACTTAAAAAGATCGTTTTTTTCTTTTTATATGCTAATTCAATAAGATCAACCGCCTTTTGCAAATCCTCATTATTTAATGTGTCTTGTGTACTTTGAATAGAAGCAATGATATATGTTGAAAGTTTTTCATAGACTTCCAAAGGTGAATCACTTTCATAAATATTCATCGGGTACAATTCTGTTGATTGACTTCCCAAAGTTGCTGACAACATCAATTTAAACTCTTTAAAGCCACTCAATCCCAATTTTTTAGTAAACCGAATCAATGATGGTTCACTAACTCCGCATTTTTCGGAAAATGCTTTTGTTGATAAAAGAATCACATTTTTCGGATCCTCTAGGACCGTATCTGCAATCTTCATTTCTGTATTAGAAAAAAAAGGACGTATCGAATCAATTTTCACTAAAATATCATTGGAATTCATAAAGTATTGACCTCCTAGGAATCAAAATTTTAATAAATATAAATGTTTTTATGTCAATTTCAGTATCTCGCACAACCTCAAAAAAAGCAATAAACGCACATAAGAATGATAGTAAAACTACATTTTATGACCTATTCGAGAGAGCTATAAAAAGAAACTCCATTTCATCATTGAAATGAAGTTTCGAATCCAGGTAGTGCTTTCATAGTATGATCATGACGAAAAAAGAAGCGTGAACGCGCTTCTTATTGATTCTCTAATTCCTCTAATTTGTCGTAGTTAATAACATTCCCATTCAATTGATCATCTACTAAATGATAAACCACTTGCGTCATTGTTTGGATTTGTTCTTTTAATTCTTTTTCTACCTGTCCATTCATATCAACAATCGATGATAAACTCATCAAATCAATGGCACTTTGGCCATCGGCATGCGAAATATCATCAACAATGGAAAGATATTGTTGATACCATTTATTTGTAACAGGCCGCCGTATACAGGCATCTTCTAATTTTTTTGTGTGTTTCATAAACGCCTCTTTTGTTGGTTAAGAAAGCGATTTTTCACTGACATCACTATAACAATACATGGGTTGATCTTGTAACTGTTTGACATAGACCTTCAACCAATCGCCTGCATGTATGCCAAAATTCGGATCATATGGATCATTTAATAATTTGGCTTCGATATGATCATCGGTAACATCTTCCATACGAACCCAGACCGCTTCTGGTTCTAAATCTTGTCGATACAACAAGATTTGAATATCGTCGGGATATTCAATATTTTGATACGGTCGTATAAATGGAAACGTACGTGCATTCTTTAGCGTATCTTTGACTTCGTATTGTTTTAATGCATCAATTTTCGTTTGGAAACGGACATTCAGATCATCATCTTCATTTAAAATATAAAATTCATCATCCATGACTTGTCCAATGCGGATCTTGACCGAAATTTCATCATTGCCATCAAACAATTGAATCTTCGGAACCTTTTCTTGGATACAAGCCAGTACCTCTAAGCTCACACCCGCTTCATGATCAATATAACCATATGTCAGAATATGGGTTGCCACATCACTACCTGGAAAATGCTCCACTACTTTTCGTAACCATGGTTTCATCGCAAATACACAAAATTGTTGGTCGACTCCTTGAAATCCTGTTTCCTCATATTTCATCGCTTTATTCCAACTCCTACTTTGATGATACCATACTTTTCAAGCCACATCTATGCTTGGACCATATTCCCCAAATAATCGATTTATCTTGCCACACCTATTCGAGTCCCTGCATATATCGATCCATTTCATCCGCAATCTTTTTCGCATCTTCCACCGCATGGACGACCGTTTTGGCTCCGGTTACCACATCACCAGACGCAAAGACACCGGGCATGGTTGTTTCGCCTTCTTCATCCACGGCCAAATTGCCTCGTTCATTGAGTTTCAAATCTTTATTGTTGTCCACGATGCGATGTCTTGGCACTTGTGAAACCGCAATGACCACCGAATCGGTTGGCACTAATTGAGCTGTTTCTCTTAAAATTTCCACTTTCCCATCTTCTGTGACCATCGTATCGCAAATGACCGGTCCTTCATCTTTGATTTCAATCGCAATTTTGTTGAAGGCAAATTTTACCCCATCGATCTTTGCCAATTCATATTCATCTTCATTGGCTGCCACTTTGTTTCGACGCACATAGACCGTCACATCTCGACAACCTTTTCGAACTGCGGTTCGTGCCACATCCATAGCCGAATTCCCTGCGCCAAAAATAGCGGTAGAACGACCCAGATCCACCGAATCGGGATTGTTCAGATAATTAATACCATACTGGACATTGCCAAACGTTTCTCCTGGAATCATCATGCGTCTTGGTCGCCAAGCACCCGTACCAATGAAGATGGACTTATAGCCATCCTTCAAAAGATCGGTCAAGGTCACATTGCCGCCAATGGAAAAATTAGGTCGATACAAGATGCCCAATTCTTTCATCTTAAGCGCAATGCGGTCCAAGATACTATGAGGTAACCGGAATTCTGGAATGCCATAGCGCATGATGCCACCAATCTTATCCCGACTTTCAAATAAAGTGACCTTATACCCACGAGATGCTAAGATCATGGAAATCGTGATGCCGGCTGGTCCTGCGCCAATGACCGCTGCCTTCATGCCATTATACGGTTTTTGGGGAATTTGGACCCGCTCCAATGCCGAATCCGAAATATAATTTTCAATCGATGAAATATGAACCGGCTCTCCTTTGATGCCAAGCACACAATGCCCTTCACATTGTGAAGCATGATCACAAACCAACGAACAAACAACCGATAAAGGATTATTCTCAAATAACATTTGCGCGGCTTCTTCAACCTGACTCTCTTTAAACAAACGAATCATCTTGGGAACGTTTGTATGAATCGGACATCCCTGCTGACATCGAGGTATCTTACATTGCAGACACCGATTGGCTTCTTCAACTACATGTATTGCCATAAAATTCCTCCTACACTTCTACTTTTAGAGTACTATCAACATCTCTATATCACAAGCTTGCCATATCGATTCCTGCCAAACGACCTAACGTCTGAGCCATGCTGATGCTCTGCCCTGGAATCGAAGTCGTATACTGCAAGCCAAAACGACCCCCGCAACAATTGCCCGACGCATACAAACCAGGAATGGGTTCAAAATTCGCATCCAATACATTTTGATAGGCATCCGTCAAAAGGCCACTGACCGTCACCAATAATTTCATGGATTGTCCAAATGGCTTATGCGAATCTTTATATTGTCCACTCGCATAAAAAGGTGGTTTTTGGATGGGATGCATCAAAAAGGCTTCCTTGCCAAAATCTTCATCTTTACCCAACGCACACAATTGATCATAACGCGCTACGGCCTGGATCATATGTTGTTGATCTTCAATTTGTGGATATATCGTAGCTGCCAAGTCCTCGATCGTATCGGCACACGCAAACGGCCGTACATCCCCAGCCACATCCGTATGGAAGATCATCTCTCCTTTGTGTTTTTGCGCTCGATCCATCAGATCCACCAGATCCTGGACCCGATTCGAATCGGTATAATCAAACGAAGCATGACAGGCTGCCTGATAGGTTGTTTCCGCCAAAATATTCGAATCAAAGATTCCCCACAATAAACCATTGGGCTGTTTTGCACCCGGAATGGCCGCTAATACATGGGTGCCAAATCCTTCATTGGAATAGCGTTGCCCATGGGTATTCAAACGCAACGTCGCCGTCGAACCAATCGTATCAAAGCCAGGAAAGGAATAATTTCCACCCATACCGGCATGCGAACGAGGCTCCAAACGACCACCGGCCCAGACGCCCATACAGATGCCATCCCCATTCCATCCATGCCCACAAAAATCTCCCTCATCCACAAGATCCGCCATTTCCGTCAACAGATCTTCGCACATTTGGCGGTTCTTACTATAATCCCCCGCACTTAACAGAACGCCTTTTTTGGCCTTAAGACGAATGTAAGTATGATTGGCTGTTTCACATAAGACCGCACACACACGATGATTAGTTTTTTCCAGCTGCAAAGCCTTGGTTTCAAACAAAAACTGGGCCCCTTGTTCTTTCGCAATCTGTTGATTTTCTTTCATCACTTTACGCATCAAAGCCATGCTGAAATGTGGTGTACCCGTCCAAGAACGAAGATGATCTTGTGCAAGGGGCATATGTTTCGATGGCGGTGTCATCATGGGATGAATGCTCTTTTTTTCCGTTTGGTTTAAAGGCTCAATCAGCCAATCAAACGTTTCCCCACAATGTTGGGCATATCGACGAATCAAAGCCACATTGGAACGATTATTTGTACGTAATTGCCAATCCTTCACAAATGTATCAATATCGACTTCCGGTACGCCTTGCTCCTTTTGCCATTGAGAATTCATATAGCCCCACTCCCCAATGCCTAAGATCCATTGGGATGCATCCTTTTGTTGCTCCACCACAATAACAGAAGCGCCGGCTTCCGCTGCAGATCGTGCCGCACATGTACCCGCATGCCCTGCACCCAAAACGATCACATCCGCTTCTTGTTCTTGTACGATCTTCTCTTTTGGAATCGGTGCAGGTGGCAAAGCCCATTCAAACTTAGGCATGCTTTCGCTCCAAAAACGTAGGATCTGGCTCCATGCCAATCATGGTACGCAACACATTTCCGACTTTTTTATACAACAGATACGTACAGAAAGAGGTCACTCCATGTTTGATCAAATTGAATGGCAAGATGCCCAAGATCATCAAGCTCCAATAATTATGCACCAAAGGATTGGTCATCGATCCCATGGAAACAATCGTATCCATCGAAAGACCAAACATCTTCATATACATAGGAAAGGCCACCCATCCATTTAAGAAAATGGCTAAGATGCTTACCCCTATCGTGGAAATCGTTAAAGCAAGGATGGCTCCTTTCTTGGTATGGATCTTGCGATAGATCAAAGCCGCTGGCAAGACAAAGCCAATCGATCCCACGATATTCATGGCCTCGCCCACAAAAGCCGTCGTGGTGCCATTGATCATAAGATGCAAAAGATTTTTGATCAAGACGACAAGGCATCCAGCCCCTGGTCCTAAAAAGAACCCGGCAAACAAGGCTGGCAATTCCGAAATGTCAAAGGTTAAAAATGTCGGTACCAAAGGCAAAGGAAATGTAAATGCCATCAAGATGGCGGCCAAAGCACTCAATAAGGCGATCAAAGTGAATTTGTAGATTTGTGTTTTCTTCATGTTGTCCTCCTACTTTCGGGCCAACAAAAAAGCCCGAAGATCTACCTTCTCCGGGACGAATACTAAAAAAATTCTTCTCTCATCCGGACTCATGTTTTCACAAATACCGTCGGTACCGGAATTACACCGGTTCATGCTTGCGCTCGCGGACTATACCGCCGGTGGGGAATCACACCCCGCCCTGAAGAAATCTATGCTCATATTGTAACATACAAATTAGGACAATACAACTTTATAGACGAATTCATCGATATGGGTAATGCCCATTTTCAACAACATCTGCTTGGAACGATTCACATCTTCAGCTGTATTATAGTTTGGAATATGTGGGACACGGACCACCAAGCGATCTTGATACCCTTGTGCTACTACGAATTTAAGATTACGAATCACTAATGAATTTGTCATACCCGTATACGCCAAGTAGATATCGGGATTCATATCTTTGATGTCGACATACCAAAAGGATACAAATGGCAACAAGAGTGCAACGGCTTCGGTTTTTACATGGAAAGAGGTTTCAATCCCAATATCCCAATGTGGATACATCGTATGGACAGCCTTGATAAAATCAGCTTCCAAAAGAGGTTCACCCCCACCAAACGTAATACCACCACCACTAACATCCTGATAGACACGATCTTTTTTTAAATGATCCGTTAATTCTTTGACACTGATCATTTCAGTAACCGGCAAGATATTGACTGTTGCCTTGTTCAAACAATAAGCACAATGCATCTCACATCGATCAAAGAGCACCAAAGATCGAATGCCAGGTCCATCGATATCTTCGCGAAAACGCATGATTCCTGTGATGCGGGCATAGGGATTCGGTGCCCTTTGTGGTTGTTCCTCGGGATTTCGATCCACCAATGCATAAGCCATTTGTTCACAATATGGACATGGCCCTGTACAAATCTGTCGATGCGTACATTCCTTCTCTTTGGCCCATCCCCGTATCCAATGTTTATGTACATATGCTCTTCGTAATTTTCTGAATCGATCACAACATTGATCCGGTTGCTCCCATCGTGGAATCACTTCATGCAAATCATGATGCTCCTTTACCGCATTACATGCCGCCGTTACATCCACCTTATATTCCTTATATCCATCCTGATAAAACCAGATATGGTCCCGATCCGAATGATAAAGAGAAAAATGGATACTATTGACATCCTGCATCATCTGTTCGATCAAAAGCTGTCGTGCCGTCCTTCTATCTGTTTCACCATTTCCTGCTTCTATTAAATCTTTTTCATTGTATATATGGATGGAATCCACTTCAAAATAATAGGGGAAAATACGCGCCATGCCATCGGTAACGCCCTCACGCACATCATAATTGCCCAAAGCACAAACATGAAAATGATAAGGAAACTGTTTCTTATATTCACGAAACAGATCATAGAAACGAAGTTGTGCATCGATATCTTCGATCAAAAAAACAACATCATCCTCTTCTTGTATCTGTTCAAATATTTCCTTTGTATGCTGCTTAAAATACGATTCAATAGAAGATGAAAGATCAAAATCATAGTATCTACCACATTGAAAAAAATCTTCTTCTATTTTCTTGTTTTCATACGAAGTAAAAAGCCCTTTTTTAAAAGCTTTCATTCGTCCATAGCTTCCCAACAAAGAATACACATCTACCTTTGACACATCCAAACGATCGATCAAATTATCAAAATGAAAATAATCATCCAAATAATAGAATACCTTTGTTTTACGTGCTGTCATTTGAACCACCCACTTATCCAACTACACCTTATCATAGGATTTGTCCAATTTTAAAGACACCAAAAAAGCCTTAGTCGGTATCCAAATAAACTAAGGCTTCCTTTAAATTTTTACAGGTCATCCATGCTCTTTCTTTATCTTGTGTCGTTGGTTCTATCAAATCGGCAACATGGATCACAGGAATATTGGCACGATATGCCGCTTCTACCCCAATCGATGAATCTTCAATGACCAATGCTTGATCGGGTTCTAGATGAAAGTGTTCCAACATTTTCTGATAGATTTCTGGATGTGGTTTTTTATGTTCGATCTCATTGCCACACAGCACATAATCGATGGGTTCCCATAAATTCGCTTTCTTTAAACGATACTCTGTTTCTTGTCGATGCGTACTGGTCGCGACTCCCAGCTGTAGGCCCTGTTTTTTGACCCATTGAAAAAAATCATGACTTCCGACTTTGACAGGCACCGTTTCATCAATGGTTCGATTGGCCAACTGCCGCCATTCTGAAACAAACACATCACGAATAGAAGGATCCAACACTTCTTTATAGATGCGCTCTTCCTCTTGGCCACTCACACCCACCAAACGGGCAAACAATTGCTCTTCTAAATAGGGCATATGATAGGTTCGACCTACGATGCCAAGGGTTTCCTTCCAAATTCTTTCACTATCCAATAAGGTCCCATCGACATCAAAGATGATCAATTTTAAATCATTGAAATGCATATGTATATTCATCCTCTGGAAGCATTTGAGCAACCAATGCCTTCAACATCTTTTGCGCATTTTCTTTGGCTGCCTTCTTGATGCCATTGTGGATGGCCTGCGTTTGCGCATCCTCTTTCATCTTTTGTAACGCTTCATTGCTTTCCTTTAATTTTACCGGCGTAAACACACTTTCTTGTTCATGATACACCTTTAAAGAATCCGTATCGATCTCGGTACTTAAGATCTCACAAGTCGGCAAATGAAAAGTCACCGTTTTTTTGGCATCATCTACATGCACCGTGATCTTGCTAAAATCATAGCCCGCCTTTACCTGACAATCATAACTATATACATATTTGGTCTGCGTAAACGGAATCTGGAAAGACCCAAATAATTTCTGAGACTTATCGATGGTATTGACCGAAGTCACATAGGCTTCTTGCGTAGCCAATTCACCTATATCTTCTAATCGTAATTTCACTGCTTGACTGGACACCTCGGCCTTATTTTCGGGAAAAAAATGCTCTTTTACGATGGGAAAACCAATGGATACGATCAATAAAACACTCAATATAAAAATGATCCGATTTTTTCTATCTTTTTTCATACCCTTCCTTTTCTAGCCCAAGATCTGTGCAACTTGCCTTTGTAGATGGGGCACAACTTCCGCTTCAAACCAAGGATTCTTTTTCTGCCAACGAAAATTTAATGGACTCGGATGCACGATGGGAAAATAACGCGGCAAATACGACGCATAATTTTTGACCGTCTCCGTAAGATTTTTCTGCATGGTTTGACCCAAATAATACTTCATCGCATAATTCCCAATCAAGATCGTCAATTGAATTTGTGGCATACATGCCAATAACGATGCATGATATTCTTGCGCAATGAACTTTCGCGGTGGCTTATCCCCCGTTTTCGCTTTTCCCGGATAATAAAAATCCATCGGTACGATCGCAATGTCTTTGGAATAAAACATGTTCGCATCGATTCCCATCCAAGCCATCAATTTCTCCCCCGACTTGTCATGAAAAGGAATCAAAGATTCTTCTACTTTTTTTCCTGGTGCTTGTCCAATGATCAAGATCTTCGCTTGGGGATCCGCTTGAAAGATGGGTGGAATATCCCGTTGCGTATAGTCTTGATTTCTTGGATCTGTCATCAATTCTTGTTTGATTTTGTCAATTGTTTTCATAGTACCCATAGTATACAAAAAAAGAGCTTTTCATCAAAATAAAAAGCTCTTTAACTTCTCTAGATTGGTATTTAAGACCAAACTTGGATCAAACCCGACCGATTCCACAAGCGCTTTGGCTAAATTCAATTCGCCAACTTGACTCGGATCATGCGCATCGGAATCAATAATGACAGGCACTCGCCTTTTTTGACACAACGAGAGCATCGTTCGATAATTTTCCAAACAATTCCATCGCTGATTGACCTTTTTTAACGAACTATTGTTGACCTCTAAAGCCACATGATATTGTTTCGCTGCTTTGACCAATCGCTCATAATCCAACGGCGTATGATCATCATCCGGATGCGATACGATCTTCACCTTTTCATTTTTCATGCACGCAATCAAATTGGATGTATTCTGCTCTTTTCCAGCATTTTCATAACATTGCACATGGATCCCAACGATCGCATAATCCAAATGATCAATATACGATTGGGCCAACGATAAGGTCCCATCCTTTAAGACATTGATCTCACTGCCATGATACACTTGAACCCCATATAATTCTCGAGGGACAGCTTGTAGATTGTTATAGTAAAACGGATCCACCGTACCCGGTATGCCCGGGGCATGTTCGGTGAACCCGATCATTTCTAAACCTTTTGCTTGTGCGGCTTGCGCCATTTCGCGAATCGTACCATACGCATGTCCGCTCACCAGCGTATGCATATGCATATCACCAATCAAATCCATCTTTTATCATCTCCATATCTTGAATGGTTTCTTGCCATGGTCGTGGCTGGTATCCCAAGTCAACCGTTGCCTTTTGATGACTAAATTGCGAAGGAGACTGTAACGTATAAAACGCATAGGGACTCATATTTGGATACAAATGCTCGATCATTGGCGCGATCCTTTCTAACCATTTAGCCGATATGACTTTGGGTTCTTTATGCGTGATAAACCGCGTCAAATCGGCCATCGATATTTCATGCCCATTCACAATATAAACGGCATGATCTCTTCCCCTTTTTTCCGCTTGTAAGACAGCCAAAGCCACATCGCGCACATCCACAAAATCATACCCACCCGAAACGGTGATTGGCCACTTTCTTTTCATCATTTGATGAATCACTTGGACCATATGATTCTGTCCCAATACATCCCCCGGACCGATGATGCCCGAAGGCAATAACACGACGACGCGAAGATCACTTGCCAATACGCGCCGAATCGCTTCTGCCTTGGATTTGGCATATTGTCCCACCACAAGATGGGGATCAAAAATCAAAGGTTCTGTCATGATGCCTGCTTTTTCTTGTATGGCATGGACCGAACCAATATAAATCATCCAATCGATGGCATGTTCTTTGGCCAGATCCAAGATATTTTGGGTCCCCACTACATTGGTTGTCCACATCTTCGGTTCGGGTTTGGTGGCAATGGATATCTTTGCGGCACAATGAATCAAGACCACTTCATCATAGCCTTCCCGATCAAAGAAAGGCTCTAAGGCTTTTTTATCACATACATCCCCCACATAGGCATTTGGCCATCGATCATCTTTATGATGGATCCATTCGCGCACATCACCCGATAAATAGTTGCGGATCGTATGTCCCAAATGCCCATTGGCACCCGTCAATAAATAGAGTTTTTTCATCCCTCCAACAACCACAAAATGCCCTTCGCCGTTCTTTGATCCGTATCCTTGAAATGATTGCCGGGATTCCATTCCAAGATGGTTCGAATGCCTTGTTCTTTCATCTTTTCATACGTCGCTTCCGTATTCACTTGGACTTGTTTCATCAAAGGATGACGCGTCTTTGCTTCCCGATCCCCCAACGAAAAATAGATCGCATCTGGTATTCGTCTCATGGTTGCCTCTTGCACAAAGTCCAGCCATCCTTCAAACCAAAACGATCCCGAAGCACTCATGATCTTACGATAGGTATCCGTTTGATACGTCGCATACAAAGCCATCAGACCAGCTAAGGAATATCCTGCCAAATAGGTTTCGGTTCGATCATAACCTGGTAAGATCTGATCAATTTCCTGGATTCGATCCTTTGCCTTGCCATCAAACCCCTTGGCCGGCCAAGGACTACAATCGTTGTCCCAATCCAGATCCGTAATTTCTAATATCTGAAATGGATGATCCGTTTGTGTTTGAACACGTTCAAATACTTTTCTCCCTTCTTGTTCAAAAGTGGGTAAGACCACCAAGGGACTGTGTGTCGATTGATGAATAAATCGTTGTACTTTCATAACTCTCCTTACAACATCGGGGCAAAAATCCGCAAGATCGATAAGATGAAATTACGGAAGACCCCCAATTTAATATTTTCTTTATGCATTTGATCACAAGCTTTCAAGGTCATCTGCATATCTTGTACAACTTCTTGGACCGCTTCATTCTTAAATAATAAGGTCCCATTTTCAAAATGCAGATATAAACTCCGATAATCCAAATTGATCGTACCAACCGTGGCAATACGATCATCCGATACAAACACTTTCGAATGAACAAAGCCTGGACGATACTGATAGATCTTAACGCCACCATCCATCAATTGTTTATAAAAGCTGCGACCAATGTTCCAGATCACCTTCTTATCGGGAACACCCGGTAAAATCAAACGCACATCGACCCCTTTTTTCGCTGTATGGATCAACGTATTGACCATGCTTGAATCAATGATCAAATACGGAGTCATGATATAAACATACCGGGTTGCTGAATTTAAGATATCTTCATAAATACATTGAGATGTCAATTCATCATCCAAAGGCGTTTCCGCATAAGGCGCAACAAATCCAGAAGATGGCATCTCATGTCCTTCCACTTGAAAGATCGTATAGTCATTATCTTCATGGCGCAACGCATTCCAATTGGTCAAGAAGATTTTGAGATACCCCCATACGGCAGGTCCTTCCAACCGAATCACATTATCTTTCCAATGACCAAAACGTTCCTTTTTATTGATGTACTCATCCGCTAAATTGATACCACCCGAATAACCAATCACTCCATCGATGACCATGATCTTCCGATGATCTCGATGATTCATGACAATATTCAAAGCCGGATTGATGCGATTGAAAGAAGTCGCCTTGATGCCTTTGGCTTCCAATTCTTTCACATAATCAAAAGGCAACGTATTCATGGAACCCATATCATCATACATGACCCGGACTTCCACACCTTCTTTGACCTTTTCTTCCAATATTTCCAACATCTGATTCCACATACGACCTGGCTCTATGATGAAATATTCCATAAAGATATACTTTTTGGCTTGTTTCATATCGGCCAACATATGCGGAAAGCCCAATTCGCCTAGAGGATAATAATTGGTTTGCGTGTTTTTATAAAAACTAAATCCTTCATTGGGAATAAATCGAAACAAACTCGCTAACGAAGGCTCACTGTTTACCAGTTCTTGAAAGACTTGAGGATCTTGGTAGGCATAACGCTCTGTCTTCTTTTCTTCTTTGCGAATACTTTTAAACGTACGTGAAGAAACTAAATTCAAGATCAAAAATAAATAGAGTGCTGTACCACCCACTGGAAATAACAGGATCAAGATGATCCACATCAAATCACTCGATAAATGACGACTATTGCGGATGATTGCCAAAACAACCAAAACGGATAATACTCGCAAACCAATCGAGATATAGCCAGTAACCGCTGGGAACAAACTAAACAACCAAACTAGAATCAAAATTTCAAAAACGATCACATACAACATGACCATCATTCGACTTAATAAGACTTTTTTTACTTTTTCCATAGTTGTATTGTAGCACAAACATTTTACATATTTGTGGTTGTTTTTGAACGATTTTGGCTTATAATGAACGTGCAAGGAGGTAACCCTATGTCCCATATCAATATTGATGGCGAACAAAATGTCGAAGTTTCTCGTAAGATCCCTTGTGAAAAATCCATCGAAGAACAACTCAACATCATGATTGCCTATACCAACGCATACAAAACCCATCTACATAATGACAAAGCCCATCGTGAATTGGCTTGTTTAAAAGTCATCTATCCGCGCTTATTCCGTTCCATCGAACCCGATGATCGCATTGCCGGTCGGTTGGATTTTTTACCGATTGGCTTTGGTTCGGTCACCAGTTTAGGTGGTGTTGGTCATTATTGTGTCTTCCATAAACTGAGAGCATTCAAAGCCCAACTACAAACTGAACAAGATAAAGCTATCGTCGATCAACTCTATGATTTCTGGCAAGACCACGATGTCAAAACCATCTATTGCCAAGACATCTTAAATGACACTACGACCGGCCGGTTTATTGATTGTACCTATCCATTCATGGCTACGGCTCGTTTATCCGGGATGATGTTGAATTATGAAAAACTAGTCAACCTGGGTCTACCTGGTCTATTTGCCGAAATACAGAAACAAGAAGCCAATGATTTTATTGATGCATCGATAGGTGCCCTACATCTATTGGAAGATGTGATCGATGATCAAATCGAAAAAGTGAAACAATCCAAAGTTAAAGATCAAAAGCGTATGATCAACGATTTGATCTACATCAAAGATCATAAACCAAAGACCTTCCATCAAGCCTTACAGCTTTTCTGGTTGTATGCCCTCTGTGCTGGTTGTATCAACTACGGTCGCTTAGACATTGTCTTAGGTCCTTTCCTGCAACAAGATCTAGATAATGGCACCATCACTTGGCAAGAAGCCTATGAAGACATGCATTCGTTATGGACATTGATTGAAAATCGTCGAACTACGGTCAATGGCCGCATCATTGTCGGTGGTAAGGGTCGCAAAAACGTAAAAGCTTGTGATACCTTTACTCGTCTTTGTTTGGAAGTTTGTAGAAACACGCGCTATGTGGAACCGCAATTTACTTTGCGTTTTGATAAGAATACCCCACAAGACATCTTGGATATGGCCTATGACTGCATTGCCGATGGTGCTACCTATCCCACTTTATACAATGATGAAATCAATGTGCCTGCCGTTGCTTTTGCGATGCGTTTAGATGAAACCATTGCCGAACAATATGTTCCATTTGGTTGTGGCGAATATGTGATTCAAGCCAAAAGTGTCGGTACACCCAATACGTTATTGAATTTATTGAAGATCCTTCAAATCAGCATGAATCAAGGCATCGATCCGATGGACCACACATACAAAGCCGGACCCCTGGCTTTAAAACCCATTCATGAACTCAAGACCTTTGATGCCTTTTATGATCAATACAAAAAACTCTTAGACTATTATTTTGATCTAAGCATCGAAGCCCAAGTCCACAGTTACACCATCATGAATCAAGAAGTTTCATTCTTATTTCCTTCGATTTTGATGGATGACTGTATTCAGCGACGTAAAGCCCTCTTAGATGGTGGAGTGGAAATCTTAGGTGGCACCAACGAAACCTACGGTAACATCAATACCAGTGATGCTCTCTATGCCATTAAAACTTTGGTCTATGATCAAAAGAAATATACGATTGATCAATTGAATGAAGCAGCTTTACATAATTTTGAAGGCGAAGAATCTCTTCGTAAAGAGTTGGTCAACTTGCCAAAATATGGTAACGATATAAAAGATGTGGATGAAATGGCCAATGATCTCTATGAATACGTCGCCAAAGGCATTCGTAATCGTGGAATCCAAGCCGGACTGGGTTATTATTTGATTGTTATTTCCAACAATCAGACGAACACCGATTGGGGTCATCAAACCGCCGCTAGCCTGGATGGTCGAAAAGCTGGTGTCTATATGAATCCAGCCAATAATCCGCAAGGTGGCGCCGCCAAATCTGGACCTACAGCCGTATTGAATTCGTTGTCTTTGTTTGATGCCAAATATCATGGTGGCAGTGTCCAAAACATTAAATTTACCCCAAAGATGATGCATAAAGATGCTGACAAGATCAAAGCGTTATGGCGTACGTACTTCAAAAAAGGGGGATGTCAATTGATGGTGACCGTCGTGGATCATGGTACCTTGGAAGATGCGCAAACACATCCTGAAAAGTATCCCGATCTAATTGTTCGGGTTGCTGGTTATAGTGCTATCTTTGTGAACTTAGGCAAAGACGTACAAGACGAATTATTATCGAGGACCTTATATGAAAGTTTCTAATATTGAACGCTTTGCGACCCATGATGGACCGGGCATCCGCACCACCGTCTTCTTAAAAGGTTGCAGTCTCCATTGTCCTTGGTGTGCCAATCCAGAAACTTGGACGGTACAACCGGTCCTAATGCATGATGAAACCAAATGTGTATTGTGTCATCAATGCGAGAAACATTGTTCACAACAGGCCATTTCGATTCAAGACCAATGGACATGGGATAAAGAGAAATGTACCTATTGTCAAATCTGTATCGATACCTGCATTCCGCAAGCTTTATCGATGAATGGCAAAGACATGACTATTGATGAAATTTTAGAGGAAGTCCTAAAAGATCAAGACTATTATGAAGAATCCCATGGTGGCATGACTCTTTCGGGTGGAGAACCCTTGTATCAATGGGAAGAAGTCTATGAATTATTGAAACAAGCCAAAGAGAAACAATTGCACATGGCGATGGAAACCACGGGTCACTATTCATGGGATCTGCTTGAAAAAGCTTCTTCCTATGTTGATTTATTTTTATTTGACATCAAACATCTCGATAAGAATAAGATGAAAGCTTATACCGGTGCCAATCTAGATCGCATTCTCTCTAATTTTGAACGATTGGCTCAAACCCGTGCCAAAGATATCATCGTGCGTGTGCCTGTCATTCCTGGTTTTAATGATGATATATTACAGGACATAATTACCTATGCGAAAGCCCATCAGGTGCAAGCTGTTCATTTGCTTCCCTATCATTCGATGGGAAAGAAAAAATGGCATCAATTAAACAAACCTTATAAATATGAAAATCTTGACATGATGGATGAAGCAACTTTATCCATCTATGCATCGGATTTTGTCCAGATTGGAGGCTAATATGATCACCAAAGAACGACAAACCCGGATCTTAGAAATGGTCCGTAATCAATCTTTTGTATCGGTCAAAGAATTGATGGATCAGCTTCATGCTTCCCGCTCATCCATCGTCCGTGATCTGATTGAATTGGAGCAACAAGGCCTCTTGGTTCGCGAACGTGGCGGTGCCAGTGCCAATCGAGTCTATCAAGAAATTGCCACGGAAAAGAAAGCACATATTCATGTTAAAGAAAAACAGTGCATCTGCGCCCAAGCCGCTAAAACCATCAAAGAAAATCAATGTATCTATATCGATAGTGGTACAACCACTTCCTATATGGTCGAACACATCGCCGATAAAGATATCTTATTGGTGACATCATCGACCTATTTGATTCATCAATTGCCATTGACTTTTCAAGGACAAGTCTTTCTACTTGGTGGTCAATACGATCGTCGCTTAGATACCGCCTTAGGATCGACCACTTTAGAAATGGTCTCCCACTTTCATTTTGATCATTCCTTTCTTAGTGCGAATGGCATTGATCTAAAAACCAAAGAAATTTATACCGCCAATACCGAATTAGCGACTTTTAAAAAAGCCATCTTGAAACAAAGTACCCAATGTGACTTATTGGCGGATGCCTCCAAATTTGAAGTCAAGACCCATTGCACCTGGGCCTATATTGATGATTTCGACACCATCTTTGTGGATAATGGTCCGAAATATAAACCATTTACAATTTGTCAGAAAGGAAACAACTATGAAAACAAATGATCCAAGAAAAAAAGCAATTCTCGAAAGTATGAAAGGCGGTTTGATCGTATCGTGTCAAACCCAGAAAGACGACCCCATCTATACCGATACCATGCACATCAAGATGGCCCAAGCAGCCGCATGGGCTGGAGCCGTTGGCTTACGCGCCAATTCACCCAAACAAATCAAAGACATCAAAGCCCATGTAGATTTACCTGTTATCGGTCTATGGAAAGTTTGGCATGACGATACCGATGTCTTTATTACGCCAACGATGAAAGAAGTCAAAGCCATTTGGGAAGCCGGAGCTGAAATCATCGCCTTAGATTGCACCAAACAAAGAACCCATGAAGGCACCATTGCCTGGGATCTATTAGACCAAGCCAAAAAAGAAATTCCCGAAGCTATCTTCTTTGCGGATGTATCCAATTATGAAGAAGCCTTGCATGCGATCGAACATGGTGCCGACATTGTTGCCCCTACCCTTTATGGCTACACCCAAGAAACAGCCAGTATTGAAGAACCCAATATGCGTGAATTCGCTCGCATGTGCCGTGATTTCAAAGACGAAGCCTATGTCATGATGGAAGGCCATATCTATACCCCAGAAGATGCGATGAAATGTATCTTCTTAGGTGCGCATAGTGTTGTCGTTGGTTCAGCTATCACCCGTCCGCATCTAACGGCCAAACGATTTGTGGATCTATTGAGTGGCTACCAAGACAATTGGCGTGATGCCGAAAAAGCTAAACACTAAAAAATGCCAGATTACTGGCATTTTTTATATAAGTCTGCATATAAATCATTGCGCCAATCGCATTGACCCTTTGCATCTTTTCTAAAAATGGGAATATCCGTATATTGATCGGCCAACGATAAATCAATCGATCCACACATCATACCGGGTGTATCCGAACCCGCTTGCCCAAATGTCTTACCTATATAAGAAATGGCACCTCCTTTTGTATAGGCCGGCCCAACCACGGAACTACCGCCAATAAATCGGCTCCGTTTATCATAGCCACATAAGTTGGCGGATGCGATAAAGACATAATTGATATATGCATAAGCGGGTATCGTCAGTTTGGCAGCTCCAGCTGTACAAGGCACATCTGGACAAGCCGTCACATTCAAACACAATCGGGCTCCCTTGGCTCTATAATATCGAATCAATTCAGGAAAACAATAAGTGTCGTAACAAATCGATACACCAACCGGGCCAAAGGGTGTCTGTATCAAAACCGGTTGATTCCCATTGACAGCCCATTCCTTTTCATCAAATGGAAGATGGATCTTGCGATACGAATAAATCTTGCCAGAAGGCTCAATAATGGCCGCTGAATTATAGACCTTGCCATCCTTGCATTCAGGCATCCCAAATACGACATACATCCCATATTTTTTCGCTACCTTCGTCATCTTTTCCGTGGAATCACCCGGAATCGTTTCTGCCAATTGACAATGCATTTTCTCTTGTCCCTGATGGTCTAGATCATTATCATACCCCGTTAAGGCTGTTTCGGGAAAAACAATCATATCCATACCTCGTTTGCCCGCCGCTATCGTATATTCTTTGATTCTATGAAGATTTGCAGCTTTATTCCCCCAAACACAAGTAAAGTTGACGACGGCCAGATTGATCACATCTTTCATCACTCATTCCTCTTTCTGCAGATCATCGTATTTCATCCCATAGTCTTTGGGATTTCCGGTAAATGTCACGACCGGACTGGGCGTTTGATCCACGACCATGGAAAGAGTCTTATTGGAATAATGCCCTGCCGGATCAATTTGATACTTACAATCCACAATTTTTTCAAGATCAATATCCGCATATACAATACCTTCCGCATCTTTTGGCAATTTTTCCGTCAAGATCTTACCATTGGGAGCAATGATACAAGCATCTCCTCCCCCATACTCTACAAATGCTTCATAGGGATGCAATTGTCCCATCTTTTCATAAATTTCCTGCGTATGGATCTGGGTCGCACTGATCACAAAAGACTGGGTAGATAAGGCATAAAATCGCGCGGAGACTTCATTGGGATCTTGTGAAACCAATGCTTCATCGCCCGGTACAAAACAAGGCCAAGAAGCCACATGAACTTGTTCATTTTTGGCATTCATGGCTTGAATATTCAAAGGAATCCAATGTTCCCAACATTGTAAGCCACCCAATCGGCCAATTTCGGTATCAAAGACAGGCATCATGCTGGCTTCTCCTTCACCCCAAATCAATCGTTCACCACCCGATGGTTTCATCTTGCGATGTTTTCCCATCAAATTGCCACAAGGATCAAACCAAAGCTGGGTAAGATATAAAGATCCCCCTTCTTTTTCAGAAACCGAGATACAAACATAGATATTGTTTTTACGCGCCGCTTTACTGATCTTTTGCACGATCGAACCGGGAATCTCCACCGCATTCCCAAAAAGACGTTGTTGGAGCGCCGAACCCGTTCCCGGATCGGTAAGCCATACCCACCAAGGATACCCCGGAATAAAACCTTCTGGAAAACCAATCAAACGAGCCCCATGACGGGCCGCTTCTTCAATCAACACTACGGCTTTATCCGCCGTTGCCTCGGCATCAAGAAATACAGGTGCAGCTTGTACCGCCGCTGCTTTAAAGTTAGGATACATTGTCATCAACCTCCAAAATAAAAACTCCGTCTCAAAGGCGGAGTTTTCTCTGCGGGTACAACCCTTTATTGCCAGCTCGCGTCTCAAGGCGCTGCTTTCACTTCGTTCAAGCTACCGCTTTTGACTCTCGCTATCCCTCAAAGGGATTATTTTTTCTTATCGTTTCTTTTCATTGCTTCTTTTTCTGCTTGAGAAAACGGATTTCCATATTCTTTCACGCTTAATTTATCCAGTGCGATATCTCGCATTTCTTGTTCGCGAATATATTTTTTTACAGTAGCATCGTTAATGCCTACTGTACTCACATAATATCCTTCTGACCGGAAATGTCGATTACCAAATTTGTATTTCAAATTCGCATGTCTATCGAACATCATCAATGCCGATTTTCCTTTCAGATACCCCATAAAGGCAGAAACACTTAATTTTGGTGGAATCGACACAAGCATATGTACATGGTCTGGCATCAAATGTCCTTCAATGATTTCTACACCCTTATATCTGCATAATGTTCTCAATATTTCTCCAAGATCTTTTCGATATTGATTGTATATGATTTTTCGTCTGTATTTGGGTGTGAATATGATATGATATTTACACAACCATTTTGTGTGTGCCAATGAATTTGCTTTGTTGGCCATTATAATCACCTATCTTTCTTTCTGGTAGCTTGAACATCTCCATTATAGAAAGATAGGTGATTATTTTGTATAACTTTTTTATCTTCCACCCGCATAGCAGGTGGTTTTTTATCTCGTACATTTCATGTACTCGACACGCTAAAGCGAAATGTTTACTTCGTAAACATACAAAAAGAAAAACGCCATTCCACCTTGGAATGACGTCGTTGTCTTTATAGTCCATACTATAATCAATGATGAACCAATATACAAACAAAGAATCGTTGATACATATCAACCTACAAGTTGATTTACTGATGCGTATTGACTACAATCAAAAGAAAGATGGGAGGAATCACTTTGACAACTACCGAATTAAAATACTTTCTTGCCGTATATGCATCTCACAGCATCAAAAAAGCAGCCCAAAGCTTATATATCACTTCCCAAGCCCTCAGCAAAACCATCAAACGAATCGAAATGGAATTGGATGTCACATTATTTACACGCACCCATGAAGGTCTGCTCCCAACCCATGCTGCCGATCAATTAGCGAAACATGCCCACATCATCATCAATGAATTGGACAACATTCAATCGGATTTTTCATTGGCCGATGCCAACAACAGCATTGTCCTAACCATTCCTACTACGTATGGCGTATTGGACTATCTACATTATGATTTCATTCGTCAATTTTATATCGAATATCCCTACATCAAATTAAATTTGATTGAATTACCAGAAACCCAGATCCATGAATTATTAGGATCCAATACGGTAGAACTTGCCTTTTTGCCAGCTCCTATCGATTTTTCCGCCTATGAAGCGCATTATTGTTTCGCATGGAAACACTGTACGATCATCAATCGAAAACATCCATTGGCTTCTAAAAAAACCATTCAATATACGGATCTCGATGGGATCCCGCTTGCACTACGCGGTCGATCCTATTCGGTGTATCCCACCAATATCAGTCGCTTTCTAAAAGAAGGCGTCCATGTGAATGTCTTATTAGAAACAACCTCAGAAACCTTGATCCATGAATTTGCCCAAACCAACGCAGGCATTGGCATCTCGCTTACTTTTTTAGCCCAAAAACAACGAACAGCTAATACGGTGATTCGGGAATTTGAGGATCCCAATTGTCAAAAAGAAGTCTATCTCGTGAAAAACAAAGAGACCACAGTATCCAATGAAGCCAACTGTTTTATCGCGTATCTAAACAACTGGTTAACAACCTGTTAAAAAGACAATGGACGGATCATCGTCTCAAAGCCATCTCCAATGAGTACCGGCATCTGATCTTTAAACAAACGTCCGGAACAAGCCCAATGCGGACAATCAATAAATGGAATATCCTTGTTCATCAAACGTCGATAGATAGGATCCGCAATCACCATATCGGCTGCGTTCAGTTTATTGCGAATCTCTTCTTCTTCTTGCGAGTGCAAATCGCCTGGTTGTAGCTGCCAGCCAATTTCAGTTGGACAAATGATCTGGACTTCATCATTCAAGGCCAAACGCATGCTTTGGGCCATGACGGGTTCCCCAATCAAAACAATATGTGAGGCATTGGGTCCTACTTTGTACAATTCTCGATCTTGCTGATCATGAGCGGATAAAATGATATTTTCTGCTAATAATTGGGCACACTTTCCCACCGGTACACCCACCACATAGGGAATCCCAAATCGTTCTTTTAAAACGTTGGCGGCTGCCAAGGCACAAGAAGACACGACCACATTCACATCGGCTAAGGCACTTTGTTGAATTTGTTCCAAACTCGTGCCCATGGACCAATTCGCAACAATGGAAAAATTATGGTCATGGGCCCAAGAATCGATGGCTTCTTTATTACCGGAATACCCCAGATCCAAAGGGGTCATACCCAAAAGATTGATACGAATTTGCGAACGCTTTGGTCTTACTTGGGGTTGCACAAAGTGTTTTGCCAACATTTCATACGCTTGACTCGCCCCTCGAATATACGAATA
This sequence comes from Absicoccus intestinalis, assembly GCF_033971885.1. Taxonomy (NCBI): domain Bacteria; kingdom Bacillati; phylum Bacillota; class Erysipelotrichia; order Erysipelotrichales; family Erysipelotrichaceae; genus Absicoccus; species Absicoccus intestinalis. Next base: position 144,689 of record NZ_JALBUS010000001.1, read on the forward strand.
CATCCCCGAAGTCTTAAAACCAAAGGTAGGAATGCCTGTTTCTTGTTCAACCACATGGGCAATGCCCTTGAAATCGGTTCCCATTACCAACGCGATGGGCGAACCAAATAAACAAATAAAGTTTGGCTGGGTTTCCTTAGCGGCTTCTACAACATTTTCAATCAACTTATCATCATTACCAAGAATCGCATCGTATTCTTCCAACGCACTGATATAGATCAAACTAGGCATTTGGGTCCATCGTGGTTCATCATGGGTCGCATACGTAGAGTTACATCCCGAAGCATCATGCATGATGATCAATCCACCCAATTCATATAAAGCCGAATTGATTCCGGCTAGATCGGCTGCATAATTGCACACATCACGAAATACCTTTCTCATAGTACACACCCTCTAGCTTTCACATCCAAGATGCGTTGGGTTTCTTTTGGATAAATATAGGCATCCAACATTTTTTCACATAGCTTGCGAATAGCTACAAATCCATACATCCCATCATTGACGATCATATTCACAAAATGGTCTGTACCACTATAGTAGGCTGCCTTTTGACCAATGGCTAAAACTGGTGTAGTACTCTTCTGCCATGTTCGACAACGAAAATCGACACAAGCACAAACCATAAGATCGGGATGATGTTCCTGAAGCCAAGCCAAAGCCTTTTCTTCTCCTGGTAAAATGGTATCGGTATAGACCGTTGTTACATGGAATCCATGCTCTAAAAGTAATTTGGCTAAACTCAAAGGACGTGGCGTGGCACTCATATCGATTTGAATTTCGATATCCTTGATCGCATCGTGCAGTTTTTCTAAAGCACGAAGCGCATCTTTTTCATAGCGAGAAAGATCCGGATAAATGCCTAAGATCTCCATCAACTTGGCTTCATCCTGTTTGATTTCTTCGATATCCCATGAATAGGGCATATAGATGGGTTTTTGGTTCAATCGTTTCTCTAAATCTTGCACACATTCAATCGCTACGGGTGCATTATAGATATTATACGAAGAAGCAGCCATTTCTAAATATTCATCAAAGGTTCGCATCTGACACAAATCTTTCGCATCTCCGATGATTTGAAAGATCTCACTATCTCGATCTAGGGTAAAATAATTGCCAATGATATTGATGGAACCATCCTGTTTGGTGGGCTGTAAGCCCGCATACAATTGTTTGGTCGTCATCGATTCATAATGCACCTTGGAATGGCGCATCGTACAGTTCATATAATTTTCTACAAAACAGATATCTGGGAATCGTTGATTTAATTCTTTGAAGACCAAATCCAAATCAATGGCCACAAAATGATGCACACAACTCGTAAACGTCATCACCAAAGGGGGTTGGGGATCCAAATGTTCCACAATATCACTGACTCCGTCGATGAACAATTCTTCGATCTTACCATTGTATAAATCGTCTTCCGTTACAGTGACCATGGAAAATCGATCCATCCCATGGGCTTCAGCGGCACTCAAGACAACCCCACGCAAACAACCTTGCGGACACACAAAGATCTCATGACTTTCGGGAATCAAAAGCGGGGTATGCGCAATCGTCCATGTTCCTCGTGTTTGGGGCGTAAACTCCAATCCCGCATGAAACGGTGTCGAGGATTGAATGTCTTTTACTTGGATCTTCGCTACATGCTCATTCATTTTGATTGCTTTCTAATAAGACCTGGGCCAAATGGCGATAGTGGTCTGCCGCATCACTTTGTGGAAAAGCTTCTAAGACGGTCTTATGCATCTCATCGGCTTCTTGGATCAATGGATCATATTCCAAAGTGGAAATCACTTGGGAATGGATATCTTCACACAATTGTTCGATCCGTTCTTCTTCCTTTTTCACATTTCGTTTGTTGACGATCACTCCGCCCAAGGTGGCATAGCCTCGTTTTTGAAAGGTTTCGACCGCTAGGGCAATATTCATCGCCGCATGAATGGACATGGCTTCACCGGATGTTAAGATATAGACTTGATCGGCATAGCCTTCCCGAATCGGCATCGAAAAACCACCACACACAACATCCCCCAAGACATCAAACAACACAATATCGGGTTGATAGATGTCATAGGCTTTCTTTTCATCCAAAAATTCCATGGCCGCAATGATGCCACGACCGGCACAACCAAGCCCTGGAATGGGACCACCCGCTTCAACCAAATACACCCCCGCATAACCTTGGGTAATCACATCTTCTAGGGTCGCTTCTTTATTTTTTTCCCGAAGGATATCTAAGACGGCTTGTTTCTCTTTGCCTTCACGTAAATTCATCGTGGAATCCGCCTTCGGATCACAACCAATCTGCATCACTTTATATCCCATTTGGGCAAACGCAACCGCCACATTGGAAACCGTCGTTGACTTTCCAATTCCACCTTTTCCATAAAACGCTAATTTTATCATTAGAGCCTCCTAACAGATACGTGGTAATAACTCGCCCGATGGACTTGGCAACAACGTTTCCGAACCAATCGAAGTTTTCATGACTACTTTGCCTACATGATCTTGCGTCACTTCACCAATAATGGCCGCATTTTGCGAATACGGTAAGGTATGCAACGTATCCACGATGGCTTGGGCCTGTTCAGCCGGTACGATCACGACCATACGTCCTTCACAAGCCAAATACAAAGGTTCCAATCCCAACATACCACAAACGCCTTTCACATGATTCTGAACAGGAACCGCTTCTTGATCGATTTTCACGCCGACTTGCGATTCATCGGCAATTTCATACAAGACCGTACCAACACCACCACGCGTTGCATCCCGGATCACATGGATATCCTTGGTTACCTGGGACATCGCTTCGACCGTATGCCATAAAGGGGCACAATCACTGGTCACATCGGTTTGAATTTGAAAATCATTGCGCTCCAACAAGATCGTACAACCATGACGACCGACATCACCGGTCACCAAAATCTTATCCCCCGGTTTGGCTTGATTGCCTTGGGGATGAAAATCCGGTTGAATCTGACCTACTCCCGTTGTCGTGATAAAAATGCCATCCACTTGACCTTTACCAGCCACTTTGGTATCACCAGCCACAAAATGTACACCGACTTCTTTGGCTGTCTTCGCCATCGATTGAACCACTTCATCTAATTTTTTTAAGGGATAGCCCTCTTCAATCTGAAAGGCACAAGTCATGTATAACGGTTTGGCCCCCATACAAGCCAAATCATTGACGGTTCCACAAACACTCAATTTGCCAATATTGCCACCCGGAAAAAAACTTGGTGAAACGATAAAGCCATCGGTTGACATGGCCAATTGTCCCGAAGGACTGGTCAAAACCGCGGCATCATCGGCCGTAAAATCCGGATTGCCTAAATATTTTTTAAAGATATCATGGATCAAGGCCGAGGTTTGTTGACCACCGGCTCCATGCGCTAACGTTACATATTTTTCCATACTCTACTACTCCATATATTTATAAAAAGCCGAACACGATCCTTCATTGGAAACCATACAAGCACCCACTGGATGTTCTGGCGTACACACTTTGCCAAACAATGGACATGCATTCGGCATACAATCCCCACGTAAAATATCCCCACAACGACAAGCTGGATTCGGATGTCCTTGGGTATTTTCTAAACCATATTTCTTACGGGCATCAAAGTCTTGATAAGCCGCTTTGATTTGTAGGCCCGAACCGGGAATATTGCCAATACCACGCCAAATGGAATCACACGGTTCCATGACCGATGCGATGATCTTTCGAGCCGATGGCGAACCTTCATCGCGTACCACCCGTGGGTAACAATTCATGAAAAAAGGTTGCCCTTTTTCTAACTTTTTGATGATCACAGCCAAAGCCGTTAGGATCTCGGGTCCCGTAAAACCCGTCACGACTCCGGAAATTCCCTCTTCACAAAGATCACGATAAATCTGACAACCTGTGATCGTCGATACATGCCCTGGATATAAGAAGGCATCGGCACTATCTTTTAAAGCCAAATAAGCGTTATCCATCGTTTTATTGGCTACCAATGCCGAAAAATTCGTTAAATTATTTTTCTTGGCATCGCGAATGGCCATACAACTCGCTGGTGTCGTGGTTTCAAAACCAACCGCTAATAAGACAACTTCTTCATCCAAATGACTTTGAGCATAAGTAAAGGCATCGGTTGGTGAATAGATCATGACGATCTTCGCCCCTTTGGCCCGGGCTTGTTGTAAAGACATATCAGAGCCAGGTACCCGAATTAGATCACCAAAGGTACAAATCGTACAATGATGATTTAAAGCTAGATCAATAGCTTGATCAATATAACCAACCGGCGTTACACAAACCGGACAGCCTGGTCCACTGATCAAATGAATGTTTTCGGGCAACATTTGCCGAATCCCTAAGCGAAAGATTTCATGGGTATGCGTGCCACAAACTTCCATGATTCGTAGCGGTCGGCCGTCATAGTTTTCCACGATTTGTTTGGCTTTTAAGACTTGTTCGTTCACTCTAAAGCCTCCATGATGGCACTGGCTTCGGTTTCATCATCTTCGGTGATCTTGGCAATGGCAGCTCCCGCATGCACCATCACAAAATCCCCCGGTTCTAAACCGTCCACCAATTCACTCGATACCACACGAGTGGCACCCATCGCATCCACGATGGCTTGTCCATCTTTTACTTTTTTTACTTTAGCAGGTAATCCTACACACATAACTTTATTCCTTTCCATTCATCATGCCATACAAGGCTTGTCCCAAACCGATGCCTCCATCGTTACAAGGAATCATCGAATGCGACAATACTTGAAAGCCATTTTCTTCACATTTATTTCGAACCAGATCCATCAACAATTGATTCTGCATGACACCGCCACTACAAGCCACGGTAGATAGACCGGTTTCTTTTCTTACTTCTACGACACGATCGACAATATAATTGGCCAGTCCTTCATGAAAACTGTAGGCCAAATAGGATCGATCATCCTTATAAAACATTCGTTGGGCAATAGCTTGCACCAAAGCCGTCGTATCACCATAAAAGTTCATACCTTCCCCTTGCCACTTACGTGCTTCAAATTCCAACAACATCGATGCCTGCGCTTCGGTCGTATTGATCCGACACAATCCCAAAATGGCACTCACTGCATCAAACAATCGTCCCGCACTGGTTGAACCAACACTATTGATCTGCTTTTGGATCATTTGAAAAACGAGATCATATTCAAAGGCACTGCATACTCCCAATTGTACACACAGATCTTTATCTTGCAGAAGGGATACGGCAATGCGCCATCCTTCTTTGGAAGATAGATCCCCACCCGCCTGCATAAACGGCGTGATATGGGCTTTTCGCTCAAAATGATGCACATCACAAACCAGGATCTCACCACCCCAGATCGTACCATCCAAACCGTAGCCCGTTCCATCCATAGATACACCAATGACTGGATCTAAATAATCATTTTCCGCCATACAAGAAAGAATATGGGCATAATGATGTTGGATTGGAACAACTGGCAAACCATATTCCTTGGCCAATTGGACCGAATTATACCGCGGATGCAGATCACATACGATCGTTTCCGGTCGTATTTCCAAGAGTTCTTCCATCCGCTCAATGGCTTGTTTTAGGGCATCCACACTGCGAATATCGCTCAAATCGCCCACATAAGGCGAACAATAATAGAGATCTTTGGTAGCCAAACAAAAGGTATTCTTTAATTCGCCACCAATGCCCAATACCTTTTTATTTATACTTTTGGAAATCATCATAGGTAAAGGGGCATACCCACGAGAACGACGAATCATCGAAGGCTTGTCATGGATCCAGGCCATCACACTATCATCGGCTCGTAAGCGAATATCACGATCATTGGATAAGACCACATCACAAAGATCACCTAGATTTTCGATCACATCGGCATCCTCTTTGCAGATGGGAGCACCTTTGGGATTGGCACTGGTCATGATCAAACAATCGGGCATATCGCCTTCAAACAACAACAATTGGACAGGGGCATAGGGCAACATCACTCCCAACATCGGATTATCTGGTGCGACCAAATCCGAGACCAAACCATTCTTTTGTTTTTCCAACAATAAAATAGGTCGTTGGGGACCGGTCATATATTTTTGTTGGGCTTCATTGACCTTACATTCTCGTTTTACTACATCCATATTTTTGGCCATGATCGCAAAAGGTTTAAAGGGACGATGTTTCCAAGATCGTAGATAGGCAATGGTTTTCTCATTGGTCGCATCGCAACACAAATGAAAGCCACCAATGCCTTTGATGGCAGCAATACCTCCATTGCGAATGATGGATTTTGTGTATTGTAAGGCGGCATCACCATGGATATCTTTACCGACAATATACAATTCAGGTCCACATTTGTTGCAACAAACGGGTTGGGCATGATAACGACGATCATCGGGTGTTGTATATTCCCGTTCACAATCGGGACACATAGGAAACTTTTTCATACTGGTGCGCACCCGATCATAGGGCATCGAATCCAAAATGGTCAATCGAGGGCCACACGCCGTACAATTGATAAAAGGATGATGATACCTTCGATTCTGGGGATCAAACAATTCTTTGGCACATGCATCACAAATCGCAATATCCGGAGAAACAAAGATATCTCCCTTTACTTTTTCGGAATGAAGAATCGTAAATTCCGTTTCCGATTTCACTTGTACCGCTTGACTATCCATTTTTAAAATAGCCGATCGTTGGGGCGCTTTGGTTCGGATCCAAGTCGTAAATAAGGCCACTTGTTCCGCCGTTCCTTGTGCATAGATCTCAACATAGGGCCCCTTGTTGCATACCGAACCGGTGATATGTGCATCTTGGGCTATGCGATAAATGAACGGTCGAAAGCCCACACCTTGCACGATGCCATAGACGCGAATCTGTTTACGAATCATAAAGCTCTCTCCACATCGGCCAAATAGGTATCAATATTTTCTTTTTGGTACAATTGGCCCGATACCGCAAAATGCGGCAAGGGGACAAATTCCCCCGTATAATCGGGTAAGGCCCGCATCAATAAAGGATCACATAGGATGCGCTCATACTTTCGTGTGCAAACCAATTTTACCAGATCCATCTCGCCATCCAAATGCACATCGTTTTCTTGCATATAGGCTTGATCCATCATAAAGAAAGACGCGACATCGCCTTGGCCAATCCATTGACGGATCATGTGGGCCCAAACTTGTTGGGAAAGGATCAAAGTCTTTTTGGGTTTAACATCAATATGTCCCAGATCAAAACCAAATGTATAAGGAATTTGGTATTTCCGCACCAAAGATAATCCAGATACCGACATCACGATGGCTTGTTTGGCTTGGGGCAAAGCCGCAAAAGAAGCTAAAGACGTTAAGGTATTTCCTTCTACATACGGAACATCCAAAGGAGTTGCTCCCACATAGACCGTATCGATGCTTCCTTGCTTTTCAACCATTTGATCAATGGCGGCATAGGCCATTTGTTGACCCACATCATAATATTTCATACCCGTGGTTTCCATATATAAACAAGGTAGGCCAAAGCGTTTTTCACACAATTTGCTTAAGGCATGATAATCCGTGGCAATTACGGCAGGAACGGGCGTGCCCACCAAAGCAATAAAGTTGGCTGAAGTGGTTTCTACCGCTTGGCCAATCTTATCTAAGAGTTCATCATCTCTTCCTAAGATTGCATCTAGATCTCGTAAGCCCGCCGAATAAATGGCACTCTTTTTGGAAAACCAGCGTGGTTCATCAAACCCACAAGTATTGCCGGCACATCCACCGGCATCTAAAATGACAATGATACCACCGAGTTCATAGAGCACGCTGACAGCCCCGGAAATATCGGGAGCAAATGGGGATAAATAGCGAAATAATCCTTTCATAGAATGGCCTCCATTTCCGCATATAAACCTTGAATTCCTTTATAGCCATAGGGTTGGATTTCGGCATTCCACAAAATAGCGGGTACTTCTGGATAATAGTCCGATGCGTCTTTGCCAATCACAAAATCAATATCAGTACGAGGTTGATAATGGATCATGGTTGGTGAAATGCCCGTGTAGACTTTGGTTTGCGGAGCTATTTGTGCCAATCGCTGAATCCATGGTTTATCGTAGTCGGTCACATTCGCAAAGATCTCACAAATGATCGCACCTTTTTGCGATAGGGCACATGCCAATTCAAACGGATTCGCATTGCACATTTCGCCAATACAGATCTTTTTATGCGTTAGATCGACCCGATCTACCTTTTCTTTGGTTTCCAAATAATCGCTTTCATCGCCTATTTCTACGCCAATGGCTTGTCCAAACAAATGATACAGACGATGGACTCTTTCCACATCGTATAAGCGTGGCAATTCAATATAGGGCATACCCAATCGTTTCTTGAGATCTTCGGCCGCAAAAATCGATTCGGGATCTAAGACCAAATTAAAATTGGCACGCCCCATTGTGTAATATTCCTCCAATGTCTTCATTTCACTAACTTGGTTGATCGTCGAAAGACCAGCTGCTTGAAGTAAATCGATCAATTCACTATCGACAGGCGAAAAGAAGCCCATCAAATTGACCATGTGTGGATCGATTCGATCTCGTTGCAATAAGGAATAAATCGTTTGCCGAATGGCCATCATCGGTGGTTTGCGCCCTTCTCTTTCCAAGGCATACATATAGCTAGGAACGACGATGACGCCCGTTTTTTCTTGACATTGTTTGGCAATGTGTTCCAAGTCAGTGGCCAATAGTGCATCGACACATGTAATACACAAAACCACAACTTTGGGATCACACACTTCTAAGATTTCTTCGATGGCTTGGGGAATCTTTTTTAAATGGCGACCTGTGACCAGATCGGTTTCACTCATCAATAAATAGAACATGCGTTTGGCATAGCCTTCCTGTGCAGAAAGGATGGTCGAGTTTCGGCCACAACTTGCCGGACTGATCAACAACATCACACTTTCTGGGATCACCAGCCCAGCTCGTTTGACGCCAAATCCCAAAGCGCCGGGTGAATTATACGATAAAGTTGCCGGTGAAGAATAAATCAAATGACAAGCCGGGATATATTCACTTGGAATCTTTTTGGCTTGGGATAATTGGGCAATGGTTTGAAAATAGGGTTGAGTATTCATGATGCATCCTCCATGAGTTTTTTAGCGAGATCAAAAAAGATCTGGGCAATTTCCGAATGGGGATCACCTTCCACCACGGTCTTTCCTTGATCTTCCCATTCATTGATCGCATCACTTCGGGGTACATCACAAACAATCGATAGGTGATTTTGATCCGCAAAGGCTTGGACTTTTTCTTCTTCGGAAGGCACATTGCGACGATTTAAGATCAAGCCTCGCACTTGTGCATAGGAACGATCTTTAAAATTATTCACGGCCGTATTGATATTATTGGCCGCATACAAAGCCATTTTTTCACCACTGGTCACGATCAAGATCTCATCGGCATAGCCTTCACGAATCGGCGCGGCAAAGCCACCACAGACTACATCACCCAACACATCAAATAAGATGACATCGGGTTTCACTTTTTCAATGAGTTCCAGATCATCCAAAAGATTGAAGGTGGCAATGATGCCTCGTCCGGCACAGCCAATGCCTGGTGTGGGTCCACCGGTTTCAATGCAGTGGATCCCGCCAAACCCAATTTTCATGATATCTTCCAAGGTGGGGTCTTCATCGTGTTCTCGTAGATAGTTCATGACCGGTTCCAACGGATGGCCACCCAATAAGTTAATGGTGGAATCCGCTTTGGGATCACAACCAATTTGGATCACGCGATAGCCAAGACTCGCCATGGCGGCAGCCAAATGACTAGTCATGGTCGATTTCCCAATGCCCCCTTTTCCATAAATTGCGATTTTTTTCATTTCTACACCTTCGTCAACATGGATTTGACTTGTACCCTTTCCAATCGGCCTAATTTGCCTGTTAAGGCATTGATACGATCGGTGGTTCCATCGACCATCAAAGAAATCACCGATATATTTCTTTCTTTATAGGGAATGCCCATACGCCCTACCATCAAATCATTGTATTCGTGGATCAAAGCATTGACTTGTTCGACTTGTTCGAGATCTTCGATCACGATCGCAATGACGCCTAATCGTTTATTTTCCATATTTTCCTCCAAAAAAAACAGACTCCTTCCAAGAGTCTGTGATAAAACAGCTTTCTGCTTGGAAATCCTTACAGTTAGATGTCAAATAGTGCAATGGAACGATCTAAGATACCATGCATTTGCGCAATGGCCGTTCCATAATTTGTCATATACGTATGTTGTGCTTTCGCTTGTTTCAACCGATTCTGCATGGTCTTTTCATTCAACATGCAACCGCCACAATGAATGATCAGATCATAATCGGACACATCCTCGGGAAAGTCTTTTCCCGAAGAAAGATCATAAGGAACCGTATAACCGGTATATTCATGGATCCAATGCGGTAATTTCACATTGCCAATGTCACCACATTGACGATGATGGGTACATCCTTCACTAATCAATATTCTTGATGAATCCGTCAAGTTTTTGATGTGTTGTGCCCCTTCGACCACTTGTTTTAAAATGCCTTTATAACGGGCCATCAAGATCGAAAAGGAAGTCAGCGGGATCGATTCAGGAACCACTTTGGATACGCGTCCAAATCGTTGCGAATCGGTGACCACCATTTTCGGATGCAGATGGGTCAAGGCTATAGCCAATTCATCATCTTGACAAACATAAGCCAAGCCATGATGATCCAAGATATCACGAATGACCAATTGTTGGGGCAAGATCAAACGTCCTTTTGGCGCTGAGCCATCAATGGGAATGACCAAGATCACACTATCACCGGGATCGATCAGATCGCCAACGATCACTTTGGAGGATTCCACATCTTTGGCTAAATGGCCAATGGTTTCTTTCAGTTGTTCAATGCCGGTTTTTTCTTTGGCACTGACCCATAGACCATCGATAGGATAGGTATCCACATCGCCTTTATTGTATACCACCAAATACGGAATAGACATGCTTTGAAAAAGATCGATCAACTGGCCATCCAATGGTTGTAAACCTTTTTGGCCATCTACGACCAATATTGCCACATCGGCTTCTTTTAAGATTTCTTTGGTGCGTGCCTTGCGCTTTTCGCCTAAAGATCCGACATCATCAAAGCCAGGGGTATCGATGATCTCAACCGGTCCTAATGGTAGAATTTCCATCGCTTTACGAACTGGATCTGTCGTGGTTCCTTCGACTTCCGAAACAACCGACATCGACTGATTTGTGATCGCATTGACCAAAGAACTTTTTCCGGCATTGCGCATACCAAAAAATGCGATATGTACGCGATTGGCCGATAAACTTCCATTTAATCCCATACTTTTATATCTCCTCTATCGGTCACGACCGTATAGCCAATACGGTCCATCCGATTTTCTAAACAATGACGGCATTGTGCACTTTCATCCCCAATACAAATCTTATTGTCGTAGAGCTGATATTTGCGTCGTACACTTACTGGACTTAAATTGGGCATCACCACATTGGCACCGGCCAATACCCCTTTTTCCCGTCCGACAGGATCCATCGTTCCTAAAGCGGTGGTTGCCGGGATCAACATAGGCGGATAAATCAGTCGCAAGAGACTGATCAAATACAAGGTCAATTCCACACTGCCCGATGGTTGATCATGAAATGGGGTATCTTGAGCCGTAATATAGGGACCGATTCCACACATTTCCGGATGAAAGGTCTCTACAAATTTTAGATCTTGGGCTAAATGATGAGCCGTTTGATACGGTGATTGCACCATCATGCCAACGCCGACGGCATAGCCGATATCGCGTAAATCTTGAATGCATTGCATCCGATGCGTAAACGACATCGATGCTGGATGCAGCTGATGATAATGTTGCTGATTGGCGGTTTCATGGCGCAATAAATAACGTTGGGCCCCCGCATCGTATAATCGTTGATAACTTTCTTTGCTTCGTTCCCCTACCGATAGAGTAATGGCACAATCGGGATAGGAAGCATGGATATGCGATACGATGTCGCATAAGCGATCATCATCAAAATAGGCATCTTCGCCACCTTGTAGGACAAAGGTACGAAAGCCAAGATCGTAGCCTTCTGCACAACACGAAAGAATATCATCCATATCTAGACGATATCGACTACAATGTGCATCTTTACGAATTCCACAATAGAAACAATCGTTCTTACAAATATTGGTAAATTCGATCAAGCCACGTACATAGATGGCTTTTCCATAAATGGATTGGGATAGATTCCGCGCTTTTCGTGCGGCCAGTTCCATCGCTTCTTCATCACGATGGGTGATCAAATATTCATAGGCATCCAAAGATAATTGATGGGTAGATGCCAATTTTTCAATATATTCATTCACTTTTGTATCCATAATTTATCATGTGAATAATTTCACGATACTATCCTAACATAACTAGGCCCATATAGCCAATCGAATGCAAAAAAATTGCCTGTTTCCAGGCAACCTATATTTGGCCAATCATTTGTAAGAAGATCAAGGCCAGTCCCAAATGGCTGATCCAACTCCCTCCCATCCAGATCGTAGGGTGCTTGAGCTGGAGGTCTTCACAGGCAAAGAACACAAAAAGCAGAGGCAAGAGGATCTCGATCCACCACAAGCCATAGCTATTGGTGTTTCCCGACTCAATAAACAAGATTTCTAAAATGACACAGAGCCCAAACAAAGGCAAATTGCGCAACAAGGTATAGCCGCGATACTTTTTCTTCTTCCATTGTTTCCAAGGTACAAAACACAGCACGATACGAACCAAAAGGCAAATCGTAAAGAGCAAGGAAAGCAGGGATGGTATGGTCAACATCGTATAGAGTTGGATCCATGCTTGATACAACATGTATAAGCCTAAAGTAATGGCAAAGGATTGGATCAAACGGTTATCTTTATATATCACATCGACAACATCACACATATACAAGCCAATCAAGACCCAGGCAAAGCGATGAAAAATATCAAAGGGTTGTTCCAATAAATGAACGATCAAGGAAAACATCACCACAAGATAAAGAATACAAAGGATCGTCTTTATCTTTGTTTTCATTGGGCATCCCCGATAAAAGCTTGCAAGGCTTTTTTCAATTTCACATAATCATACATGCCTAAGGAGTACAATTGTTCATTTTCTTTGGGATCCATCGATGTGGTGCTCATTGGTAAATGTTCACTAGGTGCAAAAATAAAGGCTTTTTTTTGTTTTTCCAAATCAAACATCAAATCTTGTTCTTTTTTATACATGATATGTCGACGATCCAGATCCTTGATCGTAGCTGGATATTTGGCACACAAAGCATGATACAACTTCTTATGGGCTTCGGGTTCTTTGACATAATCCCGTGGCTTGGATGTGATTACGACCAATTTATCACAGCCTTGATCCAAGGCTCTTTGACAAGGAATCGCATCCGATACCCCGCCATCATAATAATGGCCATTGCCAATTTGAACAGGATGACACGCTGCCGGAATGGCACTGGAAGCCATGATGGCTCGATAATCATTTTGTTTCATCACCGTTTTATCAAAATAAACCGGTTGTCCGGTTTTCGCATCCGTGGCCACCAATTCAAATTGCGTGGGATTCTGGATGATGGCTGCATAATTGATGGGATCTTTTCCATCGGAATTTGTCAAGGTTCCATATATATATTGAAGACCAAATAAATCACCGGTTTTTAAGAAACTTTTTTTACCAAAAAATTCGGGATCTTTGATCCATTTTGTATAAAATCGAATATTTCGTCCGCGTTGGCCGGCTAAGTAACTGGCAAGATTGGCACTGCCTGCTGAGGCGCCAATACAATAGTCAAACGAAATATCATCATCTAAAAATTTATCTAAGATGGCAGCACCATAGGCACATTTCATGCCGCCGCCTTCACATACTAAACCAATTCTTGTCATATGATCATCCTTTACTTATGTGTATTTATTCTAAATCATTTCCATCAAAAAAGAAATGGACATGAGCCATTTCTTATAGATTGGAAAAATCAATAAATTCACCGCCAATGGATTTAAATTGATCGGCATTAAAGATATATTCATGATGGTGCTTGGTGCCTTGATAGACCAACTCGCCATCTTGATAGGCCAACAGCTGGGTCAATGGGACGGGTTGCCAATCTTCATCCGATAAAGGCTTGGTCGAAAAATAGCGTCCTTCTGGTGTTTCTAATTGATGAAGCGTATGGGCTTCGTTGGTATGGACATAGAAATTGTCGCCATCATAGATGATCAAATTTAATTTATTCCCTCTGGATACGTCACAAACTAAGGTATCCAAGAGTTCAAAGCGTTCTTTTTGATTCAATTCTTTGCCTAATTCAATTTCTTTGCGGTTGATCGCATCCACAATATACAAAAGGACCCGTTCACTGTCGGTTTCTCCTTCTTGGACTTTCTTATATTGATTCAAAGGTTCATAGTTAAAGATCGTGCCATTATGGATCATCGTCCAGGTGCGACCATATCGATCGACCCAGCGATAGGGGTTGCAGTTATTGCGTTTCATTTCGCCTACGGTCGCATAGCGAATATGAGCAAGACACGTCCGAGCATAAATCGGCTCGGATAAGCGTTCAGCCAAATAGAAAGAGCGCGAGGCTTGTTTGGACTCTTTTTCTACGCGTGAAACCTTCCCATCCAAGATGGCCAATCCCCAGCCATGAGGATGACGTACACTATGTGAATAGAACACATCCAAATAGTCATTCATTTCTTGATAGGTATTTCCCGAAAAGCCAAACAATTCACACATGATCCTTCCCCTTTCAGAATTTTATTATAGCTAAAAACTCTTGATTTGTGAAAGTTCTATGCATTGTTTCTTTTTCTAATCTATATAAATATTCTTTAGAACGCCGCTTCTATGGCTTGGATCCGTTTGGCTAGATCTTCCAATACCGGTGTTTGGATGCCAAGCTGTTTGGCAATGGGAACGACCGTTCCAGAAAATAAGGCCAGCTCGGTCTTGCGATGGGCAATGATATCTTGTCGCATGCTGGGCATGCCTTCATTGGACATGGTTTTCATCACTTCGAACCAATGTTGTACATCCGCATCGGTAATGGCAATGTTTTGGGCATTGGCCACCGCTTTGACTTCCAACATGGCTTTCATATAGATGTCTTGGAGCGGGCCATCGACCTTGATCCCACCATATGTTGTATAATAGGCAGCACATGTTTGATTGAGGCCGCAATTCAACATCAATTTGTTCCATTGTTCTTTGATGATATCGTCGACCCATCGATGAGGAATTGCACAACTCGTATACAATTGATTCAGTCGTTGACAGGCTTCTTTTTGATCCGGATCATCTGGGCCAAATACCAATTCCCCCACCACATGATAGGTACATTGATTCTGTAAATAGGTCGAATCCATGCCTTGGACAATGGTACGAATCACCAAATTGTTCGGAAAGGCTTGGCGCAATTCGTCTTCGGATCGAATGCCATTTAAGGCCGAAACGATCAACGTATGCGCATCAATCGATGGGCCAGCCAAGGCTATGGCACTGTTTAGACCGGCATATTTGGTGGCAAGAAATAAAAGATCAACAGGTTCTGTTTGGGTTTCATAGTGAAAATCTACGCTTTTGCCGTTACAAATCAAGGGATCGGCTTCGTAACGTTTTTTACGTGTTTCATCCACTAGAAAGATGACATCTTGCCCTCCTTGCTCAAACAATTGGCCATACAAAGTGCCAATGGCACCGCGCCCGATCATCGCAATTTTCATGCGTGATCGACTCCTAAAAGATCGTTCATGCCATACAATCCAGCTGGTTTGTTTTCGAGCCAGGCAGCGGCTTTTAATGCGCCATTCACAAAGATCTGCCGATTGGTCGCATGATGCGTGATAGTGATGGATTCATTATCCCCAAAGAAGTGCACGGTGTGTTCCCCAGCTTCGGTGCCACCACGCAAAGCATGCACACCAATTTCCTTTTGACGCGGACCAATCAGGCCATGACGACCATAGACTTCTTTGAAGGCACCATCGGGATTCATGATTTCCAGGATGGCTTTGGCCGTACCACTGGGGGCATCGGCCTTTTGATTGTGATGGGTTTCGACCAATTCCATATCAAACGTATCTTTTAAAAGAGGAACAGCGACTTTCAGGATTTCCGAAAAGACCGCCACACCATACGAATAATTGGCCGAAAAGAAGACGGGATGGGATTTTGACAAAGTGACCAATTGTTCTTTTTGATCATCCTCCAAACCGGTCGTTCCATACACCAAGGCACAATCATGCGCTTGGACATAATCCAGGATCCAACTTAAATTATCGCGATGGGAAAAATCAATGATCATATCGGCCGTTTCGATTTGATCTAAAATATCCAGATTGGATGTATCCACATTCGCCAAGACAGTATGGCCTAAATTTTGTGCAGTTTCTTTGATGAGCGAGCCCATTTTTCCGTTGCCACCAATGATCAATTTCATGCGATGATGCCTACTTTCTTCATTTCTGCTTCCAAATGATCGTGATTTTTTGGATCCATTGGATACAGTGGCAAACGATAGCCACCCACATTTTTGCCCATCAAGTTTAAAGCGGCCTTGACAGGGATAGGATTGACTTCACAGAATAAGGCATGGATATAATCCAAGTATTTTTGTTGGATGGATAAGGATTGTTTTAAATCACCCTCCAACCAGGCTTGTACCATATCATGGGCTTCCTGGGGGTTGGTATTCGCAAAGACCGAAATCACGCCAGAACCGCCCAAGGAAAGAATAGGTACGACCATATCATCATTCCCGGAATACATCACAAAATCATCGTTGAGATAACGAGAAATGCGAGTGGCATAACTGATATCGCCACTGGCTTCTTTGATGCCACAAATATTTGGGTGTTGGGATAAGACGGCTACGGCGTGTTCACTCAATTTACATCCGGTACGACCCGGTACATTATAGAGAATGATCGGGGTATGGACGGAATCAGCAACGGTGGTAAAGTGTGCGATCATGCCACCTTCATTGGCCTTGTTGTAGTAAGGAGTGATGATCAATAAATAATCGGCACCCATATTTTCATATTTTATGCTCTTATCCACTGCGGTTTTGGTGTCGTTTGAACCCGCTCCAACCACAACGGGAATCCGATGATCGATCTTATCGATCGTATAGCGGACAACGGCATCGTCTTCTTCATGGGTCATGGTACTGGATTCACCGGTTGTTCCTAGAACCAAGATGCCATCGGTATGATTGGCCACATGGAATTCCAACAATTCACCTAATTTATCAAAATCAACGCTGCCATCTTCATGAAATGGCGTAATTAATGCAACAATAGAACCTTTGATCATTGAAAACACATCCTTTCTTATTCATCGGTTTCGAGATCGATCAAATGCGCATAAGATTCACGACGAATCACTTCACGCACTTTTCCTTGTCGGCAAAAGACAACGCCAGGCAAAGGGTTTTTATTGTAGTGAGAAGCCATGGCATAGCCATAGGCACCGGTTGTATAGGTGATCAAAAGATCGCCGGGTTCACATTTTGGTAAGGCAATGCCTTCAATCAAAATGTCACCGGATTCACAAGCTTTACCCGCAACGGTATAGATCGTATCTTTTGGGGCCTCCATTTTATTGGCAATATCGGCATTGTATTTGGCTTGATACAAAGCTGGTCGGATATTATCGGCCATGCCTCCATCCACAAAGACATAGTTTTTATTGGGTGTTTGTTTCATAAATCCTACCGTATAAAGGGTAGAACCGGCTTCGGCCACCACACTGCGGCCCGGTTCGATCAAGATCTTTTGAATGGATAGACCCAATGCTTGATTTTGTTTTTCACAATGGGAAAGAATGGTCGTACAAACTTCATCCAAAGGAATGGGGTGATCTTCGGATGTATAGGTGGCCGCAAATCCACCGCCTAGATCCAGCGTGTTTAAATGGATGTCATAGGTATCTTCTAGGTGTTTGATAAAGCCAAACATTTTTTCAATTTCGGCGACAAACGCATTTTTATCAAAAATTTGCGATCCAATATGGGCATGTAAACCATCAAACGATAGATGTTCATCTTCATCAAAGGTCTTGATCACTTCGACCAATTCTTTTTCTTGTAGTAAAGAAATGCCAAACTTACTATCGACATGTCCCGTTACGATGTATTTATGGGTATGTGCATCAATACCGGGATTGACACGAAGCAAGACATGGATCGTATGATCAATAGTCTGACTCATTTCATGAAGCATTTGCGCTTCCATCAAGTTATCAACAATGATGGTACCTACGCCATACGCCATGGCCATTTCCAATTCATCCTTGGATTTATTGTTGCCATGAAAATAAACCTTGGACATATCAAAATCAACGGCTTTTGCGGTATACAGTTCGCCTCCGGATACGACATCCAAACACAAGCCATATTCTTTGACCAATCGCAACATGGCTTTGCAGCTAAAGGCTTTGGACGCATATAAGATTCCCGTTTCCATCGTATGGGATCGAAACAAGGTCGCAAATTCCTGTAAACGAGATCGTAATTGATCTTCATCATAGACAAACAAGGGTGTTTTATATGTTTTTGCGAGAGTATCCACTCTCACGCCACCAATTTCTAACATCACTTTCCTCCTTCATACAAAAAAACCAGTAAGAGCTATCTTACTGGTTACATAAAAGGCAATCAGATAGCTCTCCTACCAAAGGTAGACAGTCTTACAGATCTTCTCTGCAAGCCCACCACATATCCATGCCTGCATATGTAGTTCGGCAAAATCGCTACCATAGAAAATCAACATCTGCCGACTCCCTTCCTATGGTGTCTTTTTTGCGCCTCTATCGTTTGAACCTAGTGTATCACTTTCGTTGATCATTGTAAATCATTCACTTTGAAATGATCACATTCAGATGATGCACGACATCTTCTAAAACTTCTCGATTCACAGAATAAACCACATTTTTTCCTTTTCGTTGTTGCTTGATCACACCGACTTCACTCAATACTTTCATATCATGCGATAAAGTGGGTTGTGTCACTTCAAATAAAGGTAACAATTCATAAGCACAATATTCTCTTTCCATCAATCGATCGACAATTTCCAATCGCTTTGGATCCGATAAAGCTTTTAATACCCGTGTTGTTTGTGCATAGGATTCCATTCTCTCACCTCGCTATCGGTCTCAAACTTCTTTTAACCATATAATCATATTTTTCTATGTTTCCTAAAAAAAAGGACAAAACGGTCCTTGGCATGGTAGAATCAGTCTATGAGAATCATGGAAGATGTGACCCATACCATCGAAATCAAGAAGAGCAAATTCATCACCTATTTGCATCGAACCAATGACGAACAAGAAGCCAAAGAATTTTTGAAACAAATCAAAAAACAACATCCCCAAGCTCGTCATTATTGTACGGCAATGATCATTGGCAACATTGTGCGTTCCAATGATGATGGAGAACCCAGTCAAACAGCTGGTCATCCGATGTTGGATGTCTTATTACACAACCAGATGGAAGACATCTTTGTGGTCGTGGTTCGATATTTTGGTGGCATCAAATTAGGAACAGGCGGCTTGGTTCGCGCCTATAGTTCCAGTGTCAAAGAAGCCTTGGATAAAGCCACCAAATCCGAAACCAAACGATTGGAAGAATACACCATTACGTTTGGCTATGATCTGATTGGTAAGTTGGATGCGTATTTTCGTACCCATGAAATTGAGATCACATCCAAAGAATACAACGAACAAGTGACGTATCAATATGTAACGGATCGGGATATCACACCCGATCTACAAGAAATGTCCAATGGATCGATTCATCCCATAGCCATTGGTCAGATGGAATGGGAAACCCCCATCTAAAGGAGAGTCTATGCGATTTTTTTATACTTATATCCTATTGTTTGCCCTCATGATCCTTCTCATTCAATTCTTGCCTTTCTTATTGCCCGTTTTATTGGTCCTTTATATCGTTTCGCTTATATATGGTGCTTGGCAACAAAGAAAGAAAACGGTCCAATCAGAAAAACGCAATCCGGATGCGATCGATGCCGAATATACGGAACACGATGAGGAGGACCAATGATATCCACATTTACCAATCAGACAGAGGATATCCAGCAACTTTTGGAAGTATCGATGATCCAATGGGAACCTCATCAAATACAAGCTTGGATGATGCATCAATGCGATCCTCATCATTTATATGGCTATTGGCAAAATGATCATTTGATCAGTTTGATCCAAACCATACCAACCAAGATCCAATTGGGCGATCATAGGGTTTCGGCTCTTGGAATCTGTTTAGCTTGTACCCATCCCAATCATCGGCAACACGGCCATTTTAAGGCTTTATTAAAAGTCATATTGGAACAAAGCCACTACAATCATGTGTTGACCTATTGTGTAACGGATTTTCCGCAATTATTCGAAAATTATCGTTTTCAACCCGTAACCTATGGCAAAGTGGCTTGGATCGAACCCCATAAAAAAGGAAATGCGACACACGTATCAACGACATTTCATGATTCCTATGATATCTATACTGCATTTATGGATCATTTTGAAGGAACCCCTATCCTCAATCACGAACAATATTTAGCGTATTTGCGTTATCAAATGGCTACGAAGAAACAAGTACTGACCACCAATAAAGGAATTGCCATCGTATCGGATCATTCCATTGATACCATTTGGTACATCGATAGTACAGCTATCGATGATTTTTTAGCGTATTTAAAGGAAACCAATCTACGGATCCATACCAGTGCCAGTGAGCATTTAGAAAAATATTATATTCTGCATCATCCTCGCAAGACCAAAACATTGATGGTCCGTTTAAATGATCCCAAACTCTATGCACGCGCTAGTCATGCTCCTTTAAAAAGTATCCAGACCATCTATCAACAATTGCGTCATCCCATTTGGACACGTTAAACAAAACAACCCTTTCTCCTTCCGAGATGACTCATTATGGAAAGGTTCAAAATATATACCCTATCAACCTTTTTCAATCGAAAGGGTTTCATTGAGCTATCCCCCCAAAAAAAGTTGGGCCAAAAATCGAACAGATTTGAGGTACTTCATCATAGTAATGAATCGTGCTCTTTCTTATAAAGATTTGATTGCCATTGCCCCTTACGATGGCATTTTAAAGAAACATGAAACCCAAGCGCCTTGTCTTGGCTGGCTTTTACATCGAAATCAAGATAAAAAAAGAGCTATCCCTATCGATCTAGGTGATTGCTCTTTCATCACATAATGGAAAGGTCAATACGATCAAGAAATAATTTTTGGTTTGTTCACAAAAATAGGTGCCATGCATCTGTTTCATGCTGAGTTGCACACTTTGTAGACCAATATGATTGCTTTCCACATCTTGTTTCGGTGCAATAAAATTCTCAAACCGGATATACAATTCCCCTTTCTCGATCTTGATCAAGATATGTACCGGCCTTTTTTTATCTGCATATTTGATGATATTGGAAGATAAATTATCAAAGATTCGATGGATCAAAGGTAGATTTCCTTGGATAGATCCTTGTGGTTCCATTTCGGTCAACTGGATATCGTATCCTCTTTTTTTTAGATCTTCGATTTGATCTTTCAATAAAGCCATGATTTCATAGATCCGGATCCGACCTATATACATCTTCTCTTGATCGGCCACATGTAGACTTTGTTTAAACAAAGCCTCGGATAGATCGATCAATTCATCCGTCTTTTTCAAACATCGCTGAATATATTGTTCTTGCCTTGCTTCTTCCCCTTTTTTTAGCGACAATATTTCTAAATACCCCTTTAATGTCGCTAGTGGTGTTCGAATATCATGCGACATGGATGTGACCAAATCATGATTGGCCTGAATGGCCTGTTTTTCTGTCTGCATATTCTCATACGTATACAAACGCATCTCATCCATTTGTCGAGCCAATTGACTTAACTCATCTTGACCATGGACTTGAATGGGATGGGACCAATCCCCATTTTCTAAATACGCAATGTCATTGGTCAATGTTTGAATGATCCGTACTTGTTTTTTCATAAAGGCATACAGGATCAAAACATAAAAAGAAAAGATAATGGCCATTTCTCCAATCATCATCTTATTGAGCCAATACAATTCTGGATAGGTATTCACATAGACCCATGTCTTTTTATTCTTCCATTGAACCAAAAATGAATGAGAAAAACCATAGGTATCACTATCTACATGTTGACTTAATTCTTTTGGTTTCCAAGTTGGATCAATATTGATCCATTTTTGATCATTGGCAATACTGACACTTTTATATTGTGAATCAATCTGCTTTTGAATGGTTTGTGAAATGATCCTTTTATTTTTCGTCGTTAATGAAACCGTTTTGGCATAGCTTCGTAACTCCTTTTGGAAAGGAGTTATATCTGGTTGTTGCGTCACATTTTCTTGATACCATTGGATCCATACTTGATTGATGCGATACGTACCTAAATACGCAACGAAACAAATGCCAATGGCTGCCACACTACAAAGAAATAGTTTTTGTGCCAAGCCTTGTCGTTCATAAAAAGCCGGTAAATGGATCGAATGATTTTTTGAAGTGAAGCGAAAACCAAGATAGCCAATGGCTAGAGAACAACCCGCTACCATCCCGCTCCATAAATGCGCGGCTTGATATTGGGTCGGACAAACCACCAAAAAGACCGATTGTCCCTTGGCATCCGTAAATGCATATGATTGTTGTGGATCATACACGGTTCCCACGACAAGAAATTGCTCATTGGATTCCACATAAAAGCCAGCTTGTTGCGTATGTTTTTCCAAGAGGGATGGAAACGTATCAAAAGAAGCTTGTTTTAATTGATCGACCAATGGTTCGACCTTAAATTCTGGTTCATTGGTTAGCCATATCGCATGCAAAGGATAAAGCAATACAAAACATACGATCCCTAAAAGAAGCGAGAAGTACAAACGCTTAATCAAAACGATACCCCCTGCCCCAAACGGTATGAATGTATCTTGGATGATCCGGGTCTTGTTCGATCTTCTTGCGTAAATTGCGAATATGGACCATGACTGTATTATTAGCGGAATAAAAATACGGTTCGTCCCATACTTTTTCATAAATCATGGCAGCAGAGAACAATTGTCCACGATTGGTCATTAAAAGTTGTAAGATGGCACATTCCGTATCGGTCAGATCCACCCGTTTTTCATCGATCAGCACTTGTTTCTGTGCTGGATCCAACGTCAATCCCTCACAAGAAAGCGAGGGGGTTGGATGATGATCTTGTGCTTTGCCTTTATAAATTTGATACCGTCGCAATAAAGCCTTGACCCGGGCTGTCAATTCATTGTAGGAAAATGGTTTGGCCAAATAGTCATCCGCCCCAAAGGAAAAGCCAAGGGTCTTATCGGCATCCAATCCTTTGGCTGTCAAAAACAAAATGGGAACATTGCTGATTTGTCGAATTTTTCGACAAACTTGATAACCATCCATATCAGGCATCATGACATCTAAGATGACCAAATCAATATCTTCTTCCATGTGTTCCAACGCCGCTTTCCCATCTGGCACTGCAACCACGCGATAGCCTTCACTCGACAATAACACCGATACGATTTCTCGAATATCGGCATTATCATCCGCAATTATGATTTTTGTTGTCATTGTTTGCTCCAATCTTTATATTTTACCCATTTTTCATATGGTAACATATGATGAAGATGTTGAAGCACAAGTTTTTGGGATCCATACGCTTTCAATAGATTCTTCTTTTCCACGCTCATCTTTTTCTGACGCATCGAAAACGGTAAATTCCCTTTTTTGTAGTATTTCCCAAAATAAACCAAACGATTGGTTTCATGGATCTTTTTCACTTCTTTGGTGACCATTTCGGAAGTCATCCGATGATGCTGATGCCCATATTCCCCATCGGGATTATGCGTTACGATCTTGGTCCAATGCTTCTTTCTGACCCAATAACGAATGGTCTTTTCGATTTGTTTGTGTTCTTTTTTCCATTGGCTCCTCTTCCCCTGGACCTTATCCGGATACGCATACATCACCCCTTGATCATGGGCTTGTTTGATGGCTTGATGAAATTCTTTATTGCGGGTTGGATTGTTCTTGCTGGTCAAACAAACCACCACATATTCTCCTTTCTGATCTAATAAATGTTGTCCACCCCAAATGGATTCATCATCCGGATGGGCGACGATCATTAATGCATGGGGTTCTTTGACTGGCTGCTGTGGTTTGGCCATGCTCGTACCCAAAAACAAGTTGGCCGTTAACAGCATCATACATATTTGTCTCATGTGTTTATTGTAGAATAAAATATTCCTTTCAAATCTTAATTTTCTTTAAGAAATACATTCAAAATTCTTTAACTCTTCTTTGGGTATTTCTTAAGATATGCCATGTATGCTTTCGGTATGAAACGAAAAATACATTTGACCATCTTAGTGATCGTTCCCATTTTATTGATCGGTTGTTTAAGCCATGGCTATTGGTTTGGAAGTCGGGTGGATTGGTTGAATCAACACATTGTCTTTCCTGACTACTATCGCCACATGGTATGGAAATATCATACCCTATGGCCCGAATACTACCCCCATCTACAAGCCGGATCCAATGCCTTTGCCTTTAGTTATTATGGCTTTATGCGTCCAGACGTACTGCTATCGATCCTCTTGCCTCAAGTATCGATGGCCACCATCCTTATTGTCTATATGGTTGGTCTGATCGATCTAGGCGCTATCAGTTGTTATCGATGGCTTTGTGATAAAGGCTATCCATCCAACTGGTGTTTCTGGAGTGCCTTTTTCTATATCTTCAGTACCGCTGTGATCTTTCAATCCCATCGCCAGATCATGTTTGTCAATTTCCTGCCCTTCTTATTCTTGGCGTTGCATGCCATTGATCAAGAAAACTGGCATCCATTGACCCTATGGCTGGTCCTCATTGTATTCCACAGTTATTTTTTCAGCATGGCCGCCTTTATCGTTTGTTTTTTGACCATTCGCATTGAAAAGAAACAATGGAAATGCACACCCTTCCTTTTTGCGATAGGGATTAGCGCCATCCTTTGGCTCCCATCGCTTCTCTATATTATTGAAAATAAACGGACCGGACCCAGTCCATCTCTGATCCAATTATTTTTGCCCGATGGTCGTATGAAAAGCTTATTCTACGATCCCTATGGATGTGGATTGACCATGATGGCTTGGATCGCAATCATCACCCACACCAAACAAGAGAAAAAAGTCTATGCCTGGATCGTAGTGGTTTGCATGCTCTTTCCTTTAGCTAGCTACATACTCAATGGCTTTCTCTATGCACGCGTCAAAATATTGATCGTTTTCCTACCATGGATCTGTCTGTTATTGGTCGATGTCTTTGAACAACACATCGACATATGGATGTGGCCATTGATCGTTTTGCCCATCTTCTTTCAGACCCAACCGGTATGGCTCATGTTGGATACGTATTTCTGTGTCTGTTTGTTGAAACGAAACAAAGGAAGATGGCTCTATCTATCGGTTCCGTTGATTGCTGTACTTTGCACCAATACACCTTCCACCTTTGTTTCACCGCAAACCTATCAAAAGATCACCCAGAACATCCAAGTCCCTGCCGGACGAACAGCGTATTTTTCACATAGCTATCGAACCGTCAATCGCATCTATGACCTGCAAGCTCCCCGATTGAGTGCTTATTCTTCCACGTATAATAAACGCTACAATCATTTCTTCTATGATGTGATGAAAAATCCCATGGTGGCCAAACATCGAACGGGCATGATGGATGCTCCCAATCGGTTCTTTGAACAAATGATGGGGATCCAAAATATCGTGACAAAAGGCCCCCTACCCGCTGGTTATCACTGGATCGATACCCAAAAGGGCCACCGAATCGGCCAAAATAAAAACGTCTTGCCCCTGGCCTATGTGACCCACACAACCATGAATCAAAAGATGTATGATCACTTGCCTTGGATCCAACGCCTGGATACGTTAATCGAACGGCCCTTGGTTTCCAACAGTCAGCCAACACCTTATACCTCAAAGATCCAATTGGCAGCCACTCTGCCAAACCAAAATATGCATTCGAAACACACCACGATAAAGACAATCGATATACCGACCATCAAAAACAAACAAATTGTGATCATTGATTTTAAGGTCAAACCCAAAGATCCGACCAAGACCACAACCATTACCATCAATGGCATTAAAAATCGATTATCCAGCATTCATTCACCGTACTACAATCACAACACGCATTTTGTCTATATCCTGAGTCAAAATCATAGAAATGGCCATGTATCGATTCAATTGTCCAAAGGAAATTATCAACTTCAAGACATCCAGATCCATGTCCGTACGGCAAACTTTCAACCGCAAATACAAAAAGTGACATCCCTGCCCTTGAAAGATCACGAAGTCTATGCCGGCCATGTCCAACTGAATCAGAAAGGCTATTTGATCACCAGCCTGGCCTATCAAAACGGATATACCTGTAGGGTAGATGGTAAAATCGTGCAACCAAAATTGGTAAATACAGCTTTTGTGGGTATTCCCCTATCCAAAGGGACCCATACCATTCGTATATCGTATCACGCACCGGGCTTTCATGCCGGTTTATGCATCAGTTCGATCAGCCTGCTGATCTATATATTAAGGAGGAAGATTTATGCATTGCATTAGTGTTATTGTTCCCTGCTTCAATGAAGAAGATGTGCTCCAAGCCTTTCATCAAGAAGTCACCAAAGAACTACAAACCATTGATCATACAACCTATGAACTCATCTTTGTGAACGATGGCAGTAGCGACCATACCCAAGATATCTTGGAAAGTTTATCACAAGTGGATCCACATTGTTCGTACTATACGTTTTCTCGCAATTTTGGCAAAGAAGCCGCTATGTATGCCGGCCTTAAACAAGCCAAGGGCGATCTGGTCGTCATCATGGATGCCGATCTCCAACATCCACCACGCCTTTTAAAACCTATGGCCCATGCGATCCTGGATGAACATTATGATTGTTGTGCAGGCAAACGCATCGACCGTCAAGGCGAAGGCAAATTACGAAACTTCCTATCGCACTCGTTCTATAAGATCATTCATATGCAAGATGGAGCCGGTGATTTTCGCATGATGTCCCGTCAAATGGTGGATGCCATCTTGGAATGCAAAGAATACAATCGCTATATGAAAGGCATCTTCTCTTTTGTAGGCTTTGACACCAAATGGATTCCTTTCCATAATGTCGAACGGGTAGGAGGCCGCTCCAAATGGAATTTGAAAAGCCTATTTACCTATGCCCTACAAGGCATCTACTCCTTTTCCGATGCCCCCATTCAATGGTGTATGGGGATTGGCCTTATCAGCCTGCTTGCTTCGTTTGTCTTTTTACCCATACGACCCATCGTCTTCTTTTTGATGTTCTTTGGCGGTCTACAGATCCTTTGCCTTTCGGCGATAGGTGAATATGCATCCAAATGTTACTTGGAAAGTAAAAATCGACCAATTTATATCATCAAAAAACAAAGTCAAGCAAGGGAAATCCAAAAATGACAAAATGGATCGATAAAACCACTGGCCGATTTATCTTGGTGGGTTGCATCAATACCATATTTGGCACTTCCATCATGTTTATTGCCTATAATCGAATGGGCTTATCCTATTGGCTTTCCAGTGCCTCCAACTACTTTTTTGGCAGCATCCTCAGTTACCTCTTAAACAAATATTTTACCTTTGAAAAAAAGGACAAAGACATCCACGATGTGATTCCCTTTGCCCTGAATATTACGATCTGTTATCTATTGGCCTATGGCCTGGCCAAACCCTTGGTTGTCTATCTGTTAAAAGGCATGTCACGAACCATTTGTGAAAATGGCGCCATGCTTGTTGGCATGTGCCTCTTTGTGGGCCTGAACTATTTTGGCCAACGCTATCTCGTGTTCAAAAAAAGGGAACGAACCTAATCGTTCCCTTTGCCCCTATTCTCGAATCTGACCATTTCCATAAATCTCATACTTGGTCGAACACATTTCCGAAAGACCAATGGGTCCTCGTGCATGCAACTTTTGGGTACTAATACCGACTTCTGCACCAAACCCAAATTGACCGCCATCCGTAAACCGCGTCGATGCATTTTGATAGACACAAGCCGAATCCAAGGCATCCATAAAATATTGGGCCCGCTTGTCATCTTTGGTCACGATACATTCCGAATGCTTCGTAGAATACGTATAAATATGTTCAATGGCCTCATTCATCGAATCCACGACTTTGATATTGATCTTATAGTCATCGTATTCCGTCGCATAGTTTTCTTTTGTGGCCATTTCACCCGGGATATATTGTAGACTTCTCGCATCACCAAAGACTTGAACTTTCGCAAACATAGGTGCAAGTCGAGTTAAAAATTCTTTGGCAACATCAGTATGCACCAAGATGGTTTCGATCGCATTGCACACACTTGGTCTTTGTAGCTTGGCATTTTGCGCAATTTGAAGCGCCATATCAATATCCGCCTCTTTATCCACATACAAATGACACAATCCAGCCCCGGTTTCGATCACTGGAACTTTCGCATTTTGGACAACATGCTGGATCAATCCCTTACCACCACGAGGAATGATGACATCGACATGTTCACGATCGGTGATCAATTCTGTGACCACTTCATGATCGATCGCATCGATCATGTAGATCGGTGATACCGGCAAGATATCAGCAATCGCTTCTTGCATGACTTGGGCCAAAGCCATATTGGAATAATATGCTTCTTTACCACCCTTTAAGATACAAACATTGTTGGTCTTGATACAAATAGCAGCAATATCGACCGTCACATTGGGACGGGCTTCATATACAACTCCCACCGTACCAATCGGGATCCGAATTTGTTTGATACGTAAACCATTGGGACGATCCATTTCCCGAATCACCTGACCAATCGGATCAGACAGATGAGCAACCATCCGAACGCCCTCACTCATTTCTTGGATCCGCTGTGGACTCAATAATAAACGATCCATCATCGCTGCAGAAATACCATTTTCCTTCGCTTGGGCGATATCTTTTTGATTGGCTTGTAAGATTCGATCTTGTTGATCGATCAGTTTTTGAGCAATGGCATGCAACGCCTGGATCTTCGTATCGGTATCAACCATTTGAAAAGTACGACAAGCATTTTTAGCTTCTGTTAGTAATTGTTCAATCATGTTTTTCACTCCGTTTCACTAATACCATATTGTTGGCATGAACCACTTCATCATAATCATGCTCCCCTAAAATGGATTCGATCTCATTGGTTTTCTTCCCTTTGATTCGATCAATTTCTTCCTTGGAGTAATTCGAAATTCCCTTCGCTAACTTGGTTCCCTTTTCATCGATGATATCGACAATATTGGACATAGAAAAATCACCCGATACCGCAAGGATGCCCGATGGCAACAAGCTTTTATGATGACGTAAGGCTCGCGCACAACCAGCATCCACGATGATACATCCCTTAGACCACGTTTGGTACATGATCCAAAGTTGTCGTGCATTTAAATTTCGGCCTATATCTCCATGAAATACAGTACCAACCGGTTTGCCATCCAATAAATCCAATAACACATGGGGGGTCTGGCCATTGACGATGGCCATATCACATCCATATTCCGTACAAATCTTGGCAGCTCTTAATTTGGTGATCATGCCGCCTGTACCCATTTGCGTATCAGTATCACTGGCCATCCCTTCAATTTCGTGATTGACCTCATCCACTTCCTCGATCAATTGGGCATCGGGATAGACATGGGGATTTTTATCGTATAAACCATCAATATCACTAATCAAAACAACCAGATCAGCATTGACGATGGGAACCACCAAAGCCGCCATCGTATCGTTATCCCCTACCTTGATCTCATCGACCGCTAAAGTATCGTTTTCATTGATGATCGGAACAACCTTATATTTAATTAAGCTTTGCATCGCATGATAGAAATTCAATAATCGTTTTCGATCATCAAAATCATCATGATTCATCAAGATCTGCGCACTCTTGAGATGAAAGAGTTGAAACAAATCTTCATAGATCTTCATCAACGAAGCTTGCCCAATGGCCGCCAACGCTTGTTTTTCCGGAATGGTCTCAGGCTTTTTGTGCAACTGCATGGCTTTCATGCCCGCTGAAATGGCCCCACTTGAAACCAAAGTCACTTGAATGCCTCGTTGACGAATATGCGCAATTTGTTGGACCAAGCCAAGAATGCGTTGGGAATCAATGTTCCCTTTTTCATCGCACAAGGAAGAAGATCCCACTTTAACGATCAGATGTTTGATATGAGAAAAATCTCGCATGCTAACTCCTTTTTCTTGCATTGACAAACCCAAAATCTCTATCCTATGATTACATAAGAAAGAAGGTAACTTGTATGTTAATTGAAAAACGTTTGGAAGAATTAGGCATCGAATTGCCAGAAAGCAGCGAACCCAAAGCCATGTATATTCCATGTAAACAAGCCGGTAACTTGTTGTTTGTATCCGGTCAACTGCCTTGTAAATTGGATGGCAGTCTAGCCTATACCGGTAAGTTGGGTGATCCACTCACATTGGAACAAGGCCAAGAATGTGCCCGTTTGTGCATCATCAATATGTTGTCTGCCGTCAAATACCAAGTAGGTGATCTCGATCTTGTTAAGTCGGTCGTCAAGCTACAAGCTTTTGTCGCCAGCAAGACTGGTTTTGATCAACAACATCTTGTAACCAATGGTGCTAGTGAATTGTTGTTTGATATATTTGGTCAAAATGGCACCCATGCACGTACGGCTGTTGGCATCAATCAATTGCCAATGGACGCTCCCATTGAAATTGAAGCCATCTTTGAACTACAAGATTAGATGCATCCAAGATGCATCTTTTTTAATCCGAAGACGAACTTTTCTTTGTGGAAGAAGAGGAAGAACTCGTATCCTGACCAAGCTTTGCCAACTGATCTTGCAGCTCCACGATCTTTTGGGCCTGCTCTTTATTTTCTTTATTCAATTTCGCGATTTCCTTATCATACGACGTATCCGATTTGGATTGCTCCTGCTTTAACTTTTTGACTTGTTTGGTCAATTTTTGATTCTTTTTTTCTAAAGCCGTAATCTCCGCATTTTTGGATACCCGCAATTGATTCATAAAATAAATACTGGAACCACCCACGACCAATAATGTCACGATCATACCAATCATCACATAATGAAACACCTTTTTCTTATCGGTCTTGACCACGGTCTCGACTTTTTTATGCACCTTGGTTGTTTCCGTAACAGCTTCTTCCGGATATAAATATTCACCACATTTTTCACAATATCGGCGACGATCATCATTTTCATGACCGCAATTCTTACAAATCATTTCGATTCCCCCTATGTAAGTACGCTTGTAAAGCTGGGATACATCGTTTCCCATCGGCATAGCCTAAATAATAGATTTCAGCCAATCGTGTCGTATCTTTTTCCAATCGACCAATATCGATTGGCTGCGATGGACTGATCATGAAGATACGCCCATCATTGCGTAATTGTTCCAATTCATTACACTGACTATTATACCGCATATCCCCTTCTTCTAACACCTTAACTAAGTTCGGATAGTTTAAATACCGTGCCCGGATCATCGCATTGTGATTGGGCTCTTGCGGATAACGAAATTCAATATCCCGCGTCCGGACAACGACAATATTTTGAAACGCATGATCCAAAGCCCATTGATACGGAATGGCACAAGCACATCCACCATCTAGATAGGGTTGTCCTTCGATTTCGACCATTTGCGAGACATACGGCATCGAAGCCGAAGCTGCGACTGCCCCAATGATATCCTTACAAACCCCTTTTTTCATATATTCAGCTTTTCCCGTTTTACAATTGGTCACCACCGCAATGAAATCGCGATTGGGCGCATTAAAACGCGCCATATCGACTGGCCATTCATTATTGAGTTCCAACATCGCAAAATCAAAACCAATGATGCCATGATTGGTTCGCATCGCTTGCAGGCCCACATATCGATCATCATTTCGATACTTCAAATTGATATACGCACTCCGACCAATTTGGCCACAAACATATCCGACCCCATTCATTGCACCGGCCGAAACCCCAATGGTCGTACGCAAATTGATATCGGCTTCCATCAAAGCATCCAAAACGCCCGATGTATAACACCCACGAAAGGCCCCGCCCTCTAAGACCATACAACCTTCCGTAATCTGATTCGAAGCCATTCCACGAGGCAGATCATTCAAATTGGCATAGGTCCGAACTTGACGGTCGTATTGCACTTTTTTAACAACTTGTTTTGTTTTGTCTCTTAAATCATCAATGGCAGTAAATTTATTCATGTTCCTATAGTACCATAAAAAAAGTGCCTAAACATTAGACACTCTTTTCAAAAAGAATAATTTCCGAAGGGGAATCTTTCGTGTAAGTATATACAGAATCAACCACATGGACGTTTGCACATAAAGAGACAAAATCATCGATCGAAGCTATTTCCGGATAGCCTTTCTTACCAAAGCGTGCATGCATCGGCAAGATGACACGAGGTTGGTACACATCGATCAGGGTCTTAGCTTCCAAAGCGGAGATCGTATAATAGCCACCCACTGGAATCATCCAGACATCGCAATCTTGCAGTGGGTCCATTTGACAAATACAGCCAAGATCACCCAAATGCGCGATTCGATAGCCATCGGCCTCTAAGATCGTCACCTGATTTTTTCCCCGATGTTTGCCTTGATGATGGTCATGAAAACTATCCACAAAATGAAGGGTCCATGGATTGGATCCTGGTTGGATCGTGACTTGAGAAAGCCCATGATGATCGGCATGATCATGCGAACAATGTACGTCATTGGCCAAAAGATGTAAAGGAGGATAGCCCGGTACACTCCCTGTCACATAGGGATCCAACACCATGGTATAGTCTTTATACGTCACTTGAAAACAACTATGACCCCACCAACGGAAAGAAACACCTTTATCTTTCATTCCAAGCTTTGACAATGGCTTCCGCCATTTCACGAACACGTACTTTTGGATCTGGCGCTTTCAAGATACCCGAAGTAGCCCCTGTACCATCGGCCCCTAATTTGACCACATTGTAACAATCATCGGCCGTGGATACACCCGAAGCAATCATGACTAGGACATCTGGATCAATTTCTGCAATGGCCTTGCACGTATCGGTCGTATACGAATCATCAGCTACTTGTCCGGTACCAATCAAATCGGTTGGTTCGGCTAAAACGATATCGGGTTTCATACACGAAACGGCTTTGGCTTCGGTTACCGAATCGGCACAAACGATGGAAATCAAGCCGAGTTCTTTGGCCCGATTGATGGTCTTATATAAATCACTCAAAGTTTTGGGATTTTCTGCATGGTTCAAGAATAAGGCACCAGCTCCTGCTTCTTTTAACGACTCACCTAAGACATGTCCCATGCCACGTCCCGGGGTCAATGGATCCATCGATTGGGCGGTCACGATCACATGTTGGGTATGTTCTTTGATCATGCGAATATCCGCATAAGGGCACGTAAAGAAAATCGTTAGCCCCGTATCGGCTGCCACTTTATCGGAAGCAATGGCTAGATCCAAACTTTCTTTTCCATATAAATAGGATTTGGGATTGACGACTAAAAAAGGTTTTCTTTCCATATCTTATTCTCCTAACACCGTAATGACACAACGACGTTGACGACCGCGTGTACGATCAAAATCCGCAAAATAGATATAACCCGTGGAGCCCACACCCAATTTTCCTTCGGTCACATCAAACACTTCACTCGAACCAATCAAGGTAGAACGCAAATGGGCATCCCCATTCCATAGATCTTGACGACCATTGGGTAGATACTCTTTCGCATTGGGCCAAGCCTCTACGGCTTTATAATGTTCTTCACCCGGATAGGTATAGGTATTGGCATCTACATGATCCGGGAAGATCTTAGCCAAACCGACATTCAAATCATGCTGCAACGATTCATCCCCATTTTCATCCCGATCATGGGCATATTCTTCAAAGAATACCGAACAGGTGGTATGTGGGGAGATGACCGCACAAATACCGGTTTGTACTCCACTTTCCTCAATAGCTTGACGAACTTCGTCCGTAATATTGATATACGATGTTGTTTTTCCATGGGATTGTACATGGATCACTTTACGATAAACTGTCATATTCCCTCCTCTATTTTTCTACAGGTTGTGTCGCAAACAATTGATAGACATGACGCAACATATCTTGCATGCCCTTTTTGGCAGCCGCTTTCATGGTATAGTAATCTTCAACTTCTGGTTCTTTTGGTTCTAAGGCAAAGACTGGTTTTGCTGCACTGACCATGAAATCCGAATACACATTGATTTTGGCAATGCCTTCGGTAGCACAACGATGTAAATTGTCATCACCACTATTCGATCCACCATGTAAAACCAGTGGACAAGAAACAGCCGCTGCCAATTCATGCAAACGATCAAAATTCAATTTTGGTGTACCTTTATACAAACCATGCGCAGTACCGATAGAAACGGCCAAAGAATCCACTTGACTTTCTTGGGCAAACGTCGTTGCTTCTTCGACGGTCGTATAAATATCGTTATCATCGGCATTTTCATTGGATCCCACATGACCGATTTCCCCTTCAACGACTACCCCATGGGCATGGGCATAATCGACAACTTTTTTCGTTAAGGCAATGTTTTCAGCCATTGGCAATTTGGATCCATCGATCATGACCGAAGTAAAGCCCAAATCAATGGCTTTCTTACAAGTTTCAAAACTTTCTCCATGATCCAAATGAAGAACCACCGGAACACTGGCTTTTTCAGCACGATATCGTGCTAGATAGGCCGCTGTCTCTAAATCGATCAACCGATTTAAATGACTTTCCGCTAACGAAATAATAATGGGTAAGTTTTCTTGTTCAGCAACTTCTAGATGCCATTTTAATGAATCCTCATCGACAAAGTTGGCCGATGGAATCGCAAAATGTCCCGCTTGGGCAGCTTGGAACATCGCTTTTGATGTAACTAACATGTATATACTCTCCTTAAAAATATCTCTGGCCCCATTATACGATGAGTTTGTACTAAATACAATATAACTTTTGACTTTTTGACATAATTTTGTTAGGACATTTAAAAAGCGCTACTTCTTCAGTAGCGCGATAATGGCATCTATCGTTTTTAAGTTGGTTGAAATATCCTGTTTCACTTCGATCCGATGACCACCCGGAAAACCATGGTATTCGATCGCATGCGCTTGGCAATACGCTCGCAAGATGGCTGGATCCAAGACTTTATCTTCGTTTCCAGCAATGACCATACACCCACGATCCAAGTAAGGCAAGGTTTGGTGGATCGGTGTCAAATAAATTTGTTGGCATGCAATGTGTAGGGCTTGTTGCGCCCAACCTGCGACAACGGTTCCTAAACTTTTCGAAACAAAGATCACGGTCTCATAGCTTGCATAATCAACGGATTGCAGCTGCGGGAAACAATATTGTTTGGCCGCTTCAATTTCGGCAGTGATATCTTGATTGTGAAATTCAACTTGATCAAATTGTGAGCCATACGAAACGGGTACGACTTCATAGCCTTGTTGGCGATAATACCAACCGGGATAATACAACAAGGGCATATCCACTGTATAGCGAATGCCCGGAAACAATAAGACTAAACCTTTCATTTTGTCGCCTCCAAATAGGTTTTTAACTGGGCCAATTGCCCCTTGGCATCTTCATAGCCCAAATAATACAATTGGCCTAATTTATCCATATTGGATTCCAAGCGCGAAATTGTGATGGGCTCACTCGGATAGAAAGTAAAGATGCGATGGGTATCGGTCAATTGATCGATGCGATCACATTCTTCATTATACCGCCGATTGCTTGTATCCAGCTGTTGTTGAAAAGCTGGATAGTCTTTATAAAAAAGCCGATGGATTCTATGCATGGTATGTTCCTTTTTACGATAGGAACGCGGACGCGTGCGTACCACGACGATTTTTTCATACCCCTGATCAATGGCCCATTGCACCGGGATCTTCACGCTACATCCACCATCCAGATACAAACCACCCTGCATCTTGATGGGTTTGGATACATAGGGCATCGAAGCCGACGCTTCGACCGCCTTGAAGATATCATCACAACGACTCTTTTCAAAATAGGTAGCTTTTCCGGTTTCCAGATCGGTACAAACTGCTACAAATCGTCGTTCTTTTTGATAGAACGTATCCAGATCCCAGGGATGTTCTTGGGCAAATCGACCCTTGAACACAAAATCAAAACCAATGATACCGGTATTTTGGGTATGCAGACCAACATATTCGGGATCATGGCGATATTTCAAATTTAATAAAGCACTCCGACCAATTTGGCCCATCGTATAGCTAAGACCATTCATGGCTCCACCGCTAACCCCAATGGTACAATCCAAATTGATATCGGCCTGCATCAAAGCATCCAAGACACCTTCTGAATAAAGGGCACGAAAGGCCCCACCTTCTAAGACCATACAGCCATGGATCAAGCGGTTGGATGCATGGCCAGATGGTAGATCATCGATCCCAAAAAATGTTTTCATCATTTCCTCCATTGAAAAAGAAATCCTCTTCAGGATTTCTCTGTCGTTGTTTCGGCCCATTGGAAGATCTCATCCAAGACCGGCACCAAGGCTTGGCCGTCTTTGGTGAAAGTATACCCACCTTGTTCGCATTGTAAGACATGGTATGTCATCAATTCCGATAGGGCTTGTTTTAGATCCGTATTGGTCACATAAATGATGTAGCCACGAATTTGTTCATACGTTGCGTTTTCATGATGAGAAATATACCATAAAATGGGAATGGCTAAGTGATTTCCCAGTGCATGACGAATATAATTCATGATTGATCTTTCGCTTTGTGACATTGTTACTCCTCAATCTGATATTCATACCAATTGCCCAAATGGGGCTGAAAGCCAAAATTCACAAACATATTGGCCGTTTGAATATTTCCTTCCGGAATAAAGAGATGCACTTTCGTAACTTGATTGACGCGCATCTTCTCAAGAGCATCTTGTACCATGATATTCAACATGCCCTTGCCAAAATAAGCCGGATGGATGGCGATATGGGTGATCCAAGCTTCTCTTTCTTTTTCATCAAGGATCAATGCCCCCACCAGGGTATCGTATTGAAAACACAAAAATACTTTTTCATTCTGAATGGCTTCTTGTAACAGATCCTCATTGACTTCCATCAGGGCATGTTCTTTATCCGTATGTTTCATACAATATTGATAAAAATAACGAACCCGTGGAAATTCGCCCACATTGGCTTTACGAATATCTAATGACATGATTCCTTGCTCCGTAACAATACTATACCACAAATTAGAGATCAGAATATAGGTTTTCTGGATAGACACCCTGCTTGATCAACGCCCGAAAACTCTTTTCCACCACCGGTTTATCTTCTTGATACGTTACACCAAACCAAGTATCGGGTGTCTCCAATACTTTGACTTTTATGCGGTTTTCCTTTAAAAGATCCCCAATCCAGATGGGTAATAAATATTCCCCCGTTTCATGATTCTTAGGATCGGATAAAAACGTTTTGAACCCTTCTTCTAACAGGGGAAGGAAGGCTTGGGTAAAGCCCCACATATTCATGGACACATGCGAATGGACATCAATCGTCTGTCCATGGCTTTGCGCCCCCTCTGGGGTTTTTTCAATGTCATGCGTTTCTACGATCGACGTCAAGAAATCATTCTTTGTCTGACATAGGCCCCGTGTGACCGTACCATTTTCACTCAAGGTATTCTTTAAAATGAAACCAGCCATACAATAGGTGTTTGGATCGGTATTGGTTTGAAGAAAATCATAGATCATCGAAAAAGCATGTTTGCCATAATAATCATCGGCATTGATGACACAGAAAGGTCCATCGATATAGGCTTTTGCGGCCAATACGGCTTGCCCGGTTCCCCATGGTTTGGTCCGTGTGGATGGACAAGTAAAGCCAGCGGGCAAATCTTCCAAAGCCTGGAAACAGTAATGGATCGCAATCTCTTTGTCTTTGACTACCTCTTCAATGCGGTTACCAATCCGTTCTTTGAAATCTTCTTCAATGTCTTTGCGAATGATAAAGATCAATTGATCAAATCCAGCTTGGATGGCATCATGAATGGAATAATCCATGATGATCTCATCGTGCAAACCAACGGGTTCCAATTGTTTGATGCCCGTGCCAAATCGACTGCCCAAGCCAGCCGCCATAATGACTAATGATGTATGCATATAAACCTCTTTCTATCGCTTCGCAACCACGATGCCACCGGTCTTGACAATACTATGTGACGGAATCACACCGCGTACACAAGATACGGGATAAATATTCGAATAGGGACCAATAACCGTTCCCGGATTTAACACACTGTTACAACCTACTTCCACATGGTCACCCAACATGGCTCCAAATTTCTTCAATCCAGTTTCGATGTCTTCTAATCCATGCACAACGACCAAGGTCTTATCACTTTTGACATTGGACGTGATCGAGCCAGCTCCCATATGCGAATAATAACCTAAAATACTATCGCCCACATAGTTATAATGTGGCGTCTGTACATGATCAAACAAGATCACATTTTTTAATTCCACGCTGTTACCAACTACACAATCGGCCCCAACCAAAGCACTGGAACGAATAAAGGCACAATGACGAACTTCGGTACGAGGACCAATGATGCAAGGGGCACCCAAGTAAGCCGTTGGTGCCACGATGGCACTTTCATGCACCCAAACATGTTCACAAACTTCATGATAGTCGCTCGAAAGAGTGGGTCCCAATTCTAAGATAAAATCCTTGATTCCTTTCAAGGCTTGCCAAGGATAGGTAAATTGAGATAAATACTCTTTCGCTAGCGTATGATCTAAATCATACATATCTTTCATTTCCATACAAAACTCACTTTCTATTCTTCCTTAATAGTATCTAAATTTCTTTTTT
Organism: Absicoccus intestinalis; assembly: GCF_033971885.1. Lineage (NCBI taxonomy): Bacteria > Bacillati > Bacillota > Erysipelotrichia > Erysipelotrichales > Erysipelotrichaceae > Absicoccus > Absicoccus intestinalis. The sequence continues at coordinate 183,767 of NZ_JALBUS010000001.1, forward strand.
TGTCCATAGCCTGCTCATAAATCTGCTCTAACTCGTTCTGGTCCCATAAGACCGGAACGGGATATAAAGGATTGGCTTCTTGATCGGCATACCGAGCCATCTGAGGGATATCCTGCTTTTGAATTTGGGGAATGGTCAAAGGAATATCCATGGCTTGATCCAATTGCCGGATGGATTCGATCATTTTCTGGGCCGCCTTTTCATCGGGCATCGACGCATCGGCTAAACCAATTTCCGTTGCGATATCATGCAGTTTTTTATCGATCGTGTGCCCATAGGCTTGTAAAACGATGGGCAACAAGGTCGCATTGGTTTGGCCATGGGGCAAATTATATTGTCCACCCAAAGAATGCGCAATCGCATGCACATAACCGACATACGACTTGGAAAAAGCATCGCCCGCTAAATACGATGCTTGTAACATATTCTTACGGGCTCTTCGGTTGGTTCCATCTCGATACGCGACCAAAATATTTTCATAGATCAAGCGAATGGCTGTCAATGCTTCTTGACGAGTCTGTTTCGTCATCGATCGACCCATATAGGCTTCCATGGCATGGGTCAAAGCATCCATTCCCGTCGATGCCGTTAAATGCGGTGGCAAAGAAAGGGTTAATACCGGATCCAAGATAGCCACATCGGGAATCAAGACAAAATCATTGATCGCATATTTATGATGTGTCTGACTATCGGTCACGACAGCGGCAAGCGTCGTTTCACTGCCCGTTCCAGCAGTGGTCGGGATCAAGATCAACAAAGGGGTTTTCTTGCGCACTTTTAAGACCCCGGCCATTTGCGCAATGGTTTTTTGTGGTCGGGCAATTTGCGCAGCCACAGCTTTGGCACAATCCAAGGAAGAACCTCCACCAAAGCCAATGATATGATCACAGTGTTCCTGTTGATACATCTGATAGGCCTGGCCAATCTGATCGGTTGTGGGATTGGCTTTGACCCCATCAAAGATCGATACGCTTTCATATTGTTGGATGAGTTCTTGCATGCCTTCACTTTGAACCGTATGCGATCCAGTCACGATCAATGGATGATTTTTTTTGACCTGATGGATGTCCTGGATATGATGTAAGATTTGAGGATTGCGATACGGCAAAAGAGGCAAAAGAAGCCGCATGCTCTTTTGGAACATACGGCACCACAATCGTCTAGGCCATCTCATTCTTTGTTTCTCCCACAAATGTAGCTAGATGATCATACATACTTTTCAGATAAGCATTGAATGCGTCTAGATTTTCCATGTCTTCTCCTGCTAGATCCATTGCCGATTGAATTTTTGTGCAGAATTGTTCGGCAACAAGCATACCATCATCAGTTAAATTATATTTGAGACGATATACTTTTTGATCACTCTGTTCACGAGTAATCATACCTTTATTCATCAATTCTTTCAATCCTCGCGATACGGCGGCTTTATCGACATGACATAAATTGGTTAATTCTTTGGATGTTAAGCCTTCCGGTTGATGATAGTACAACGCAAACAAAAAAATCGCATCTGACCCATGCAGACCATACTTTTTCATTTCATCATTCTTTATTTTTTGAATCAAGAAATGAATTCGGCTGATCATGTCCGCGAATGATTCAAATCCCTCCATACAACTGCTCCCTCTTATGTTTACCATTATACCAATTTTAACCTATCACGCAAAGTTAACTTAACTATTTATTAAATTAAATAAATAATTGATAAATATCGATAAATTTCGTAAAAGATCTCGGGATATATTTTCATTCTTTTATGTATTTAAAAGAGAATAAAAAAAACTAGAAGTTATTTCCAACTTCTAGTCCTGCATCAATCGAACCATGACGGCTTTTTGTGCATGCAGACGATTTTCCGCCTCATCAAAGATCTCATTGGCATGGGCTTCAAATACCGCTTCGGTAATTTCTTCCCCACGATGGGCTGGCAAACAATGCAACACCATACAATCGTCTTTCGCTTGGGCCATCAATTGTGCATTGACCTGATACACGCCTTCAAAGACAGCTCTTCTTTGAGCGGCCTGGCCTTCTTCACCCATGGAAGCCCAAACATCGGTCAAGATGACATCCGCGTCCTTGGCTGCTTCCATTGGATCTTGCGTCAATTCAAATTTATCACCATAGTCTTTCGCAAAGGCCAAACATTTTTCATCGGGTAAATAGCCTTCCGGACAAGCACACGCAAAGGACATGCCCGTCTTTAAGGCACCCACCATCAAGGAATTACACATATTGTTGCCATCGCCAATAAAGGTCATCTTCAATCCTTCGAGTTTTCCTTTGTATTCACGAATGGTTTGTAGATCGGCCAACACTTGACATGGATGGGCAAAATCCGTCAAGCCATTGATGATGGGAATATCGCCATATTCGGCTAAGGCTTCAACTTCCGCTTGTTCATACGTACGGATCATGATGCCATCCAAATACCGCGATAAGACACGGGCGGTATCTTGAATGGGTTCGCCCCGACCAATCTGCATGGTCGATGCATCCAAGAATAAGGGATAGGCACCCAGTTGTACGGCTCCGACTTCAAAGGAGACCCGCGTCCGTGTAGAATTCTTTTCAAAGATCAAACCAATGGTCTTATTTTTCAAATAGGGTTTATAAATGCCTTGTTTCACTTCGGCTTTCACAATATCGGCCAAATTCAAGATATCCTGAATATCTTGTTCCGATGTTTCCAATAAAGATAGTAAATGTTTCATCTACATGTCCTCCAAAATCTTTTCTAATAAATCCATCGCGATATCAATTTCACTTCTTGAAATCGTTAAAGGTGGCAATAAACGAATCTTATTTTTGGCCGTTAAAAACAAGACGCCTTCTTCTCTGGCTTTGGTCACCACATCCTGTACTTGGATGCCATCGGCCAATTCCACCCCAACCATCAAGCCAAGGCCGGTTACGGATTTCACTTTGTCCATGGCTTCCAAACGTGCTTTCAAATGTTTTCCTTTGCATTTGACATTTTGTAGGAAAGTTGGTGTGATTGTATCTAAGACGACATTGGCTGCCGCACTCGCTAAAGGATTGCCCGCAAACGTGGATCCATGCTCGCCATAATGCAAGGTATCTTCCACTTTATCTCCTAATAAGACACCACCCATTGGAATGCCACCGGCAATGCCTTTGGCAAAAGAAACAATATCCGGATGAATGCCAAATTGTTCATACGCAAAGAAGGTACCGGTACGACCGATGCCGGTTTGTACTTCATCAATGATCAACAAGATATCTTTTTCATCACAAACTTTTTGTACTTCGGCAACAAAAGCTGGATCCAAATCATTGACACCGCCTTCGCCTTGGACCATTTCCATCATGATGGCTGCCGTACGATCATTCACTTTTTTATGTAAAGAATCGATGGAATTGGCTACGATATAATCAAATCCCAAAGGGAAGGGATCAAAATGTTGATGGAATACATCTTGTCCAGTCGCCATCAAGGTTTCCATCGTTCGACCATGGAACGAATTGACCAAGGTCAAGATGGTATCTCGATCGCCATGATAGTGATCATTCGCATATTTATGGGCTACTTTGATGGCCCCTTCATTGGCTTCGGCGCCTGAATTTTGGAAGAACACCTTTTTCATATGGGTGCGCTTCACCAATTTGGGGGCCAGTTCCAATAAGGGTTCATTATAAAACAAATTGGAAATATGGATCAGTTTTTCTGCTTGTTTCTCAATGGCATGGATCAATGGTTCATAGCCATATCCCAACGAGTTGACGCCGATTCCGGCTGTCAGATCCAAATACGCTTTTCCCGTATCATCAAAAACATAACTGCCTTTTCCCGATGTGATCAACAAGGGGAATCTTTTATATGTATGGGCTACATATGTATCATCAATTTCTTTATAGTTCATAACCTTCACCTACTATCATAGTACCAATTCCTTCATCACTGAGCATTTCGATCAAACAAGCATGGGGGACACGACCATCAATGATCACGGTCTTTTTGACCCCTTGTCGCACACAGTCGGCACAACAATTGACTTTGGGAATCATACCGCCAGAAATAATTCCGGCTTCTTCTAACGCGTCGATTTCTTGTACTGGAATTTTACGAATCAAGGAATGCGGATCGTTTTGATCTTTCAAGACACCCGGTACATTGGAAACAAAGATCATATTTTCAGCCCCCAATGCACCGGCAATGGCACTGGCTGCCATGTCGGCATTCACATTATAGACATTGCCATGTGCATCACAACCAACCGATGCGATCACTGGAATATAGCCATCATCGATCAATTTAAAGATCAATTCCGGATCGATCTCATCAATCTGGCCGACACATCCCAATGCAGGATCTTTTTGACTGGCTTTGATGATATGACCATCCATACCCGTGATGCCCACCGCTTTGGCATGTAACATCGAGATCATGTTGACTAAATTTTTATTGGTCTTGCCCGCTAGGACCATTTGGACAACATTCATGGTTTCAGGATCGGTCACGCGTAAGCCATTCACAAAATGCGATTCGATATGCATTTGTTTCAGGGTGGCATTGATATCGGGTCCCCCACCATGAACTAAGACCAATTTGACGCCGACTTGGGTCAGCAAGACCACATCTTGCATGACATTTTGTTTCAATTGTTCATTTTCCATCGCATTGCCGCCATATTTGATGACCACGATCTTGTGATCGTATTTTTGAATATACGGCAAAGCTTGGGATAGAATGGTTGCTTTTTCAATGGCACTGCTCATGATCGATATTCTCCATTGATCTTCACATATTCATAGGTCATATCACAACCCCAAGCTGTGGCAGCGTAGGAACCATCGTGTAGATTGACCAAAATATCAATTTCATCTTCTTTTAAGATTTGCAGGGCTTTGTCTTCATCAAAGGCAATGCCATGGCCATCGACACATACTTTGATGGAACCGGCTTTGGATGCCAGATCCACTTCGACTTTATGAATGTCATAGTTGGCATCGGCATAGCCAATGGCACATAAGATCCTTCCCCAATTGGCATCGTTGCCAAACATGGCACATTTTAATAAAGTGGATTCGACGATGGATTTTGCCACCACTTTGGCATCTGTTTTCGTTTGAGCATGGCTGACTTTGGCACTTAAAAGTTTCGATGCCCCTTCTCCATCTTTCGCTAACATCTTGGAAAGATGTTCACAAACCGTATAGAGCGCGGCTTTAAATATTTCATAGTTCTTATCTTTTTGCGTAATTTCAGGATTGTTGGCCAAACCATTACACAAGATCACAAAGGTATCATTGGTCGATGTATCCCCATCAATACTGATCATATTGTAGGTATCATCGGCCACTTCTTTTAGTGCGGCTTGCAGACAATCCGCAGAAATCGCCACATCACTGGTCACAAAGCTGAGCATCGTCGCCATATTTGGCGCAATCATGCCCGATCCTTTGGCCATTCCACCCAGGGTACAGGTGATGCCATCGATTTCAAAGGTGGTGGCATATTCCTTGGTGATGGTATCGGTTGTCAAGATGGCTTTGGCGGCTTCTTGTTCTTTTTCATCACTCAGATTGGAACATAAGGTCGGCATCGCTTCTAAGATAAGATCCAAAGGCATGGGTTGACCAATGACGCCTGTGGAAGCAATAAGGATATCCGCTGGTTGCAGTCCTAATTCTTTGGCTGCTGCCGCTGACATTTTTTCCGCTACTTCGATGCCATCGGCATTGCATGTATTGGCATTGCCGCTATTGACCAAGATGGCTTGGGCTTGGCCATCGGCAATGTGTTCTTTGGTTACATAAATGGGTGCGCCTTTGACGGCATTTGTGGTATAGATGGCTGCAGCATGAGCCGGTACTTTCGAATAAACGATGGCTAGATCGTTTTTGGTTTGATTGGGACGAATCCCGCAATGTAAGCCATTGGCCACAAATCCTTGGGCAGCACATACGCCTTGTTTCTTCATTTCCATCCCTCCCTAAAATGAAGGAGCTATGGTTGTTAAACCATGCATTCGCTCAAAATCGTACATGATATTCATATTCTGAATAGCTTGACCGGCGGCGCCTTTGATCATGTTGTCAATGCAAGAGACAACGATCAAGGTGTGGGTATGGCTATCCATATGCAAGGAAATATCACAATAATTCGAATAGGTCACAAACTTTAAGTCGGCGACTTTGCTTAGATCCAAAACGCGTACGAATGGATCGTTCTGATAGGCTTCTTGGTACGTTTGATGGATCGTTTCCAGATCGACATCGGTTTTCAGTGGCAAATAGATCGTCGAAACGATGCCACGATTGATGGGCAGTAAATGCGGTACAAAGGTGACTTTGACCGGTTTTTTGGCCATTTCAGAAAGCATCATTTCAATTTCTGGAGTATGACGATGACAACCGACTTTATAGGGCGCAAACGCTTCGTTGGTTCGTGGAAAATGGGTATTTTCCGTTAATTTCTTGCCCGCGCCTGTTGTTCCGGATTTGGAATCCAAAATGATATGATCGGTATCGACCCAGCCAGCAACAATGGCTGGATAACACCCCAATTCGATTGATGTTGGATAACAGCCCGGATTGCCAATGATCTTGGCTTCTTTGATTTGATCATGATGTAGCTCACTTTGTCCATATACGCTTAGGGCATGGAGTTGTGGATCGCCAAACGGCTTGCCGTACCATTTTTCATATTCGGTACTGGAAGCCAATCGGAAATCGGCACCAAGATCAATGATCTTCTTGCCTTGTTCGATACAAGCTTTGGCAATGGGTTCGCTCAAGCCGGATGGTAAGGCCACAAAGATCAAGTCACTTTTTTCAATCACTTGTTCTTGTTCGATAAAGACCAGATCGGTACAGTTTTGAAAACCTGGATATAAGGCACTGATGGGTTGTCCCGTATATTGATGGGAACTAATGGCGCAAACTTCGACATCGGGATGGTTCAACAATAAACGAACCAGTTCGGCACCACCATATCCACTGGCACCAATAATACCGACTTGTAACTTATTCATAGGCTTTCAACTCCTTTTCTACGATAGAAATATGTTTCTCTACCATGTCTGGACTCGGGCCACCAATCCCATTTCGATTTTTGACACAGGTCTTTAAAGATACGGCTTCATAGACGTCTTCTTCAAATAATGGTGAGATCTGATGGTACTCGTCCATCGATAATGATTCTAGATCTTGATTGGTCGAAATACAATACTTGACAAGTTGACCGATGCAGCCATAAGCATCACGGAAGGCCATGCCTTTTTTGGTCAGGTAATCGGCACAATCGGTGGCATTGATAAATCCTTTTTGGGCCGCTTCTTTCATTTTTTGAGGATGTACGCTCCACGTATCGACCATTGGGATCATGGTCACCAAACAATCTTCCACCGTTTGGGCGGCATCCATAAAGGCTTCCTTATCTTCTTGTAAGTCTTTATTGTAGGCCAAGGGCAAGTTTTTCATCATGGCCAATAAGGTATTTAGATCGCCGTAGACCCGTCCGGTCTTGCCGCGTACCAATTCAGCAACGTCGGGATTTTTCTTTTGGGGCATGATCGAAGAGCCGGTCGCAAAGGCATCGGACAATTCGATGAATTGGAATTCCCAACTGCACCAAAGGATGATTTCTTCACAGAAACGAGAAAGATGCATCATGATCAGGGCAAAGGCATGGGTCATCTCAATCGCAAAATCACGGTCGCTGACACTGTCGATACTATTTAGGGTCGGGCTGCTAAAGCCTAACAATGCAGCCGTTTCATAGCGATCGATGGGATAGGTCGTGGTGGCCAAAGCTCCAGCTCCCAATGGACAGGTATTGGCTCTTTTCATGGCATCGTCCAAACGGGAAAGGTCGCGTTTGAACATTTCCACATAGGCCATCAAATGATGGGCGAAGGTGATGGGTTGTGCCCTTTGCAGGTGGGTATACCCAGGCATGATCGTATGGGTATGGGCTTTGGCTTGGTGCAATAGCGTCTGGATCATGGCGACAAGATCTTGTTGGATCGTCGCGCATGTATCCAAACTATATAGCTTAAAATCGGTGGCCACTTGATCATTTCGACTACGGGCGGTATGCACTTTTTTTCCAGCTGGTGTTCGCTTGGTCAATTCGGCTTCGATAAACATGTGAATATCTTCGGCATCGGGATCAATGGGTAAAGAACCATTGGCAATTTCCGTTTGAATTTGTTTTAAATTGGAAACGATGGCTTCTTGATCCTGTTTGTCGATGATGCCTTGATCGGCCAACATTGTCACATGGGCAATGGATCCTCGAATGTCTTGATTGACCATTTTTTGATCGATTTTGATCGATGCATTAAATGCTTGTAGCCGTTTGTCGGCTTGTTCTGAAAAACGTGCGCCCCATAGTGCCATAAATGATCCTCCCTATCTATTATTTATTCCATTTCTTTTCTTGTTGCGCTTTGACTTTGATTGGTAAGCCAAATAAATTGATGAATCCTTTGGAGTCGGATTGATCGTAGCTGTCATCTTCACCAAAACTTGCGATTTGTTCCGAATACAGACTGGTTGGTGAAGTCATGCCGGCTGGAATGATGTTGCCTTTATACAATTTCAATTTCACATCGCCATTAACATGTTCATTGGCTTTATCGACAAAGGCGTCCAACGCTTCTTTTAATGGTGTGAACCATTGGCCATTGTAAACCAATTCCCCATATTTCACGGCAACATGTTGCATGAAGTGTTGGGTTTCTTTATCCATCGTAATGGTTTCCAATAAGGCATGGGCTTTATACAGGATGGTTCCGCCTGGGGTTTCATAAACACCACGACTTTTCATACCAACCAACCGGTTTTCGACCATGTCGATGATACCAATGCCGTTGGCTCCGCCCAATTGATTCAGTTTCAACAACAATTGTTGGGCGCTCATGGATTCTCCATTCAATTGAGTGGGAATGCCTTTTTCAAAATGCAAGGTGATATAAGTCGGTTGATCGGGTGCTTTTTCTGGGGTCACACCCAATTCCAAGATTTTATCGTATTGGGGTTCATTGGCTGGATCTTCCAGATCTAAACCTTCGTGACTTAAATGCCAAATGTTTTTATCTTTGGAGTAGTTGGTTTCTCTGTTGATCTTTAGCGGAATGTGATGACTTTCAGCATAGTCGATTTCTTCCTCTCTGGATTTTAATTCCCATTCTCTCCATGGAGCAATGATCGGCATATCCGGAGCAAAGGCTTTGATGCCTAATTCAAAACGTACTTGGTCATTACCTTTTCCAGTACAGCCATGACAAATGGCGTCGGCTCCTTCTTTATGGGCAATGTCAACCAAGCCTTTGGCAATCAATGGCCGTGCCATGGCCGTTCCTAATAGGTAGACGCCTTCATATACGGCATCGGCTTTTAAGCAAGGATAGATATAATCTTCCACAAAGGCATCTTTTAGATCTAAGGCATAGAATTTCGAAGCACCTGTAGCAAGGGCTTTTTCTTCCAAACCGTCTAATTCGTCTTTTTGTCCGACATCTCCCGATACCGCGATGATTTCAGGATCATCGTAATTTTCTTTCAACCATTGAATCATGATGGATGTATCCAATCCGCCCGAATACGCTAATACGATCTTGTTAAATTTTTTCATGTTTTTGTCCTCTTTCTTTCTACGCTTACGCTAAGAAAAAAAGCGTCTTCGAATCCAAAGATCCAAAGACGCTATCAACGCGGTACCACTTTAGTTGCCTCCAACAAGGCCTCTTCTCCGTAACGTGGGTGAAACGTTCCAAGCTACTATTTTCACTTGGACTCTCATAGGTGCGTTTGGGCTTGCTTTCATTTAATGGCCTTCCACTCTGTGCCATCTCGCTAGAAAATCCTGTCAAGCTTACTCTCCTAGTCAGCGATTTGTTTTTATGGTCATAGAATAATCCTAATTTTCATTTCTGTCAACATTTTTTCAATTATTTTTTCATTATTGAAAAGTTTTCACGATTTATGATTTTTATAATACGCTTCAAAGCTCGTGGTATCAATGGCGCTGGTAATCGCATTGTTTACCGACGATGTGGTTACGGTCGTAGAATATGTGCCTGTGACTGTGATCATTTTTGAACTATCCCCTTGCACAACGGTTTTATCATTGGCGACGATCGATACGGTCTTCCCCTTACTATCGATGATCTTTGCCCCTTTGGCCACCGATAAATTATTGACCGTTGTATCATCCGTAACGATCCATTTGGACGTTTTATCGATGGATACACTGACCGGATTGCCTGTCATGGTACCCGCATAGCTGGAATTCTTTAATAAATAGAAATGCAAGTTGCTGATATCATCCACTGAAATATTGCCTTTGAGCGTTTGTTTTTTGGCGGTCAAGGTTACATTTCCCCCGTTGGAACCGGATTGTCCCCAGTTATTCGAATCATTGCCCGCAACAGTCAACAGATTGGCTTTGGAAGTATCAAAATCCAGCTTGGTGTTCTTTAAATAAATGTTGGTCGTTGTGTTGGTGACATAAAACATGGCACCGGACTGGATATTGGATGTCAAGGTCGAATCCTTGACTTGGAAATGAGCCGTTTGCGCACTGGATGTGTCGGCATCACCGGATGTGGATTGGTAAAGGATGATACCATTGGCCATCGGATCACTGGCGGTCTTGGTGGTCATGGTCGAGTTCAATTCCGAATCTTGGATCAAGATCGTATTGTAGCCTTCCAAACCGGCAATCTGCGAGTTGGTGGTGGTGCCACTCACTTCATCCACGACAATATATCCGGTGGAATAAATCAAAGGACTGCCGGAACCACTCGTAGATAGGGTGCTGTTGGAAACGGAGACGTTGCCACCGCCGCGATCGGTTGCAAGGGCGGCACTATGATTGCCTTGCGTGCTCACTTTCAACTTACGAGCAATGATGGTACCCTCATACGTGGCATCTAGGCCACGGGCATTGTCAGCGGTTGTCTGGATCGTATCGTTATAAGCAAAGATCGTTCCGGAATCGGTGGCAAATAAGGCATTGGATCCCTTACTGGTACTGGATAGTAAACTATTCCATACGTTGGCTTGGGAATTGGATCCAACGCTTAAGACCATGGCATTGGTCCCATAAAAATTGCTCGTATCGTCATTGGTACTATCGCCGGATTTTTTTAGGGTGGCTTTTTGGATGGTCGATGTTTTTCCATTGTTTGCTAAAACGACATTTTCATCGGCAGTTTCGCTGGAAACGGTTTGATTCTTGGTATTTTTATTGGTCACTTGGGCACTTTGTGTACCAGAATAATCATAATTTTGGGTATCCGCTGTTTGTGATTCGGTTTCTTGAGCTTGTATGGGCATAGAGGCGGCACTCAAGGTCAAGCTAAGAGCAATAGCTAACATGGCACGACTGGCTGAATTGTGTGTCACAGGATAAACCTCCTTCATGTTGGTTTCATCATAGTGGGGTTACTTTAATTCAAACTAAACTATTGACAAAAAAAATAATTCGCCTATTATCCCATTCTATAGGGGGTCTATTTTTATGGAAACAACAAAACTTGTTTGTCGCCGTCTTTCTCAATTTATTGCGATTGGTATGTTGGTTGCTGCCATTGTGTTATTGGCAACCAATCCAACCATTTATGTTACCCAAACTTGGACCTTGGTGCATTGGTTTGGGCTTGCTTTATTGGCGATGATCTTATGTATGAAGGTGGCAGATTATTGTGCCGTTTTTCAACAACCACATAAAGCATTGGTTTGGATGATCGTGCAATTGATTGCCTTACCATTTTTGATTCAGATATTGATGAGCTATTTCCATTTGCCATTTATGGTGGCCAGTGCCGTGGGGGTATCGGCATTGAGTCCTGGAAATATTGCGGGCAATATCGTACGAAACTTATTGATGTCGGCCTGTATCTTATTGATCAGCTGGTATGTCATTCCCTCAAGCAATCAGGCAGTATCCACAGCATTTGAAATGTCCACCAGTACGGTTACGAAAGTCATCGTGATCATTGCGGGCATTGCCGTCTTATTGATAGCGCAATTCAAACAGCAAAAAGAAGAGGAACCGGATGTCTATGAAATTCGTGAGGTTCCAAAACAAAAATGAGGAAGTTACAAATGTGAAGAATGTCATGTATTTAAGCATATTGATTCATCAAATAGCAAGTAGATGGCAAATAACGAATGCCCATACGAATGGATCCTTTCCATTTGCATGGGCGTTTTCATACGAATCCATGTGTTTAAGATATGACAAAAACCCTCCTGTCATTCAAAGATTATGGATTTATCCGTCAAGTGGTTTTACATGTCTTGCAAATGTTCTTCCTGGTTGTGGGTACATTGGCCCATGCCTCGAAACAAAACGAGGTCCTTACGTATGGTTTGGATTTATTGGCCATGGATAGAAGGCTTTGTTTGAAGAATTGTCGTATAAATCGGAGTAGAGAGATGGACCAATGGGTCTGTCTCTTTTTTAAATCCACAAAATCGTTCATTTTATTTTGGCTATTTTCCGCAAAATCGTTCATTTTTTCTGTAAGTTGGCAAAAGACCATCAATTTACGTATATTTCGAAAGATAATGAAAAACTCCTTTCCATCTTGGAAAGGAGCCATATACGATTTATTTCTTATATAAGGCATTGTATAATGCGGCTAATTTTTGGTCTCGTTCTTGTGTCTTCTTTTGATCCAAATCATCGGGATAATCATAGAAACCCGCTTTGGTCTTGATACCATAGCGACCTTTTTCATAATTTTCCGCTAAGATCTTTGGTACATCATGCGAATCACAAAGATCCGGGATCAAGTATTCACTGATGTGATAAAAGGTGTCTAGCCCACCAAAATCCAAGGTTTCCAAAGGGCCTAGACAAGCCCAGCGAAAGCCCAGTCCGTATTTCATCAAATCATCGGCGCCTTCTTTTGAAACGATACCGCGATCAACAAGATCTAAAACTTCGCGGACCACGGCCAATTGTACCCGATTGGCAGCAAAGCCTAAGACATCCTTATTGACCATGACTGGCTTTTTATCCAGGGATAATGCCACATCATAGATGGTTTGCGCAATCGTATCCGTTGTCTGATCACCTTTGATGATCTCAATCAAAGGAATGATGGTTGGTGGATTGAACCAATGAAAGCCAATAAAACGTTCCGGATGGCTGATACCTTTACTTAAAGCATTGATGGATAGACCCGATGTATTGGTGGCTACAATGGTCGTATCCTGGATATGTTTGGATAGTTCTTGATAGAAGGCCAATTTGACATCCATGTCTTCTTTGACATTTTCAACGATCAGATCCATGGCATAGAGATCATCCCATGAAGTTGTATACACGATGGCATCGCGTACCGAGGGATCGATTTGTGTCTTCGCTTTTTCTAAAGTTGGCAGACGATGATTGTATAAAGTAACGGTATAGCCACTTTTCGCAAAAATCTCGGCCATGGAATGACCCATGGTGCCAGCACCACAAATGCCCACTTGCATTATAAGGCCTCCGCAATTTCGTAGATCAATTGTTCACTTTCATCCCAGCCAAGGCAAGCATCTGTGATGGATTTTCCATAGATGCCATCGCCAATATGTTGATTGCCTGGTACTAAATACGATTCGATCATCAAGCCTTTGACCATTTTATGAATGTCGGTGGAATATTTACGACTATTCAACACTTCGCGGGCAATGCGGATTTGTTGACGATATTGTTTGCCAGAATTGGAATGGTTGCAGTCCACGATGCAGGCTGGATTTTCCAAATCCCGTTTGGCATACATATCGCATAAACGCATCAAATCTTCATAGTGATAGTTTGGAATGTTGTTGCCATGTTTATTATTGCCTCCACGCAAGATCGCATGCGTCAAAGGATTGCCTTTGGTCTTGACTTCCCAGCCACGATAAATAAATTCTTGTTCCGCTTGTGCGGCTTCAATGGAATTCAACATGACATTAAAATCGCCGCTGGTTGGATTTTTCATACCACAAGGGCCATCCACGCCCGAAGCTACCAAGCGGTGTTCCTGATTTTCCACACTACGGGCTCCCACGGCATTATACGATACGATATCACTCATATACCAATGATTGGATGGATACAACATTTCATCGGCAGTAATGAATCCCGTTTGTTCAATGACGTGCATATGCATCTTACGAATGGCAATCAAACCAGCCATCAAATCCGGTCCCTTTTCGGGATCTGGTTGATGCAACATGCCCTTATATCCTTTTCCGGTCGTACGTGGTTTATTGGTATAAACACGAGGGACGATAAAGATCTTATCTTTGACTTTATCTTGCACATCTTTCAATCGCGATACATAATCCAACAAAGCGGCTTCGTTGTCCGCCGAACAAGGCCCAATGATCAATACAAAACGATCATCTTTGCCACGAAAGATATTCGCTAATTCTTTATCTTTTTCTTCTTTGATAGCCCTCGCCTTTTCGGATAAAGGATAGGCCTCTTTTACTTCTTTTGGGATTGGTAAATGCTTAACAAATGTGAAACTCATATAGATTCCTCTTTCTATGTTTCGATTATAGACCAGTTTCGCAAGCTTTGCCAATAATTCCATGGTGTAAGCGTGCACAATATAAAGGAGATATGGGCTCCTTGTTTTTTCAACAAGAGATCATTTTGTAGTAAGAATATACATTTCAATAAAAAGCAAACGTATGTTTTTCGTTTGCGTATGGCACGATAATGTAAAAAAAGATTGGAAGATGAACGGGGTCCAAAAATGAGGAACCAAAGAAAAAGCGCAGATTTCTCTGCATAAAAAATGTCTAACTTTTGGGGAGCACCTCATTCCTATATTCTCTTTTTATCTCTTTTTTCGACGATTTCATATACCAATTCATTGACGGTTGTACACGGCCACATTTCCGATGGAACTTTTTCCCCACTTTTATCACATTGATGATATTTTATTTTTGCCTGTTCTAATGCCAGTTCTTCATCTCCAAATTGGATGAGTTTATGATAAATTGTTTCATCCGATTTTTTATATTCCTGACCAGTCTTCTTTTTATATAACTCACTAAATTTTGTACAACATCCTTTTGAACGCATAATATTTGGTATGTTTCCAAAATACCCAAACATCCAAATCTCAAAGCAAGGATTTGACCATCCCACATGAATTCCCATCCGTTGCGCTTTATAAATAATTTGATCAAAATTAGGGACTAGGTCTCTATCAAAAATGATCCAAGGATTACAATATTGTGGAGTCAGCTGCCACTGTTCTAAACATTTGTCTAATAAGCTTTTTGTTTCCGTTTTAACAACTTTGATGACTAATTGATCTTTCAAATCATTGGGTAAACTATTACGCAATCCTCTAAAATAATTTTCTTCCGTAGCTTTGGTGTCTGTTACGACAAGATAATATCCCATTTCTGGACTACGATGTGAACGCCTCTTTCTTTTTCCCGTTCTATCCTTTTTTGCCATTTTTATCTCCTATCAACGAATCAATAGCCGATAACGATGGAATCGCTCCATATTTCCCTAAAAGATAATTTTTTTCATAGTTTTCATCTTTTCGTATATGCGATCCATCTGCATCTAAAAAATCTGCCAATGAATACAAGGAAGACAATCCATTACTATCCTTATTGGTAAACCAAACTTCATCCCTACGCAATAATTGATTTGATAATTGCCATGTATCGTGTGTGGTAAAAATCAGTTGTGCATGATTCACATTGATTTTTGGATTTGCAAAGGTCAAAATGAAATTTCGAACAAGAAGCGGATGTAATCGTGCATTTAATTCATCGACAAAAAGTACGCTTCCCTTCTCTAATACGGCGTGAAGTTTGGGATATAACGCAAACATTTTCAATGTTCCATCGGATTCATCCGATAAAGGAATCATGACAGAATCATCGGAATGGATTCTTTTATGCTTTGCTTCAATGATAAATTGTTCATCCTGTTCATCTTCTTCATTTGGAACTCTTGTTGCCTGAAAGCCTTTGATTTGATTATCAAAAGAAGAAAAGTATTTCAGAACATCCTTTTGGACCGATGGATCTTCTGTAAAACCTTTTGGTAATGTTCTAGACATAAAAAAATTTCTTGCGGGATCGCAAAAATCAGCAAGTTCATTCGATAAAAACCAATCACGTACGAGCTTGCATTTTTCTACTTTTAGCTTTGCACCCAACGAAACAACAAGCACTTGCTTTTCTAATGCCAATTCAATATTTTCTCTACTCTTCTTAGGAATACCCGAAAAATCATTTTCTTCTTCTCCCCGATAAAAAACTAATCTATATTCCTTTGAAGTTTTCGCTTTCGTATTTAGCCACTCTTCGACTACCCCGTTACTATCTAAAGAAAATCCATAATTATACGTTCGTCCGGACATATCATTTGGAAGAGTGAAAAAGACTTCAAAACTTGATTCGCTTTGTTCCGACTCTTCGTCAAATAAAAACGGTTTGGGTCGAACTTCTTCATAATTCACTTCATCATCACCATATTGAAAGGAGTATTTTACATAATTGGACATAAAAGCAAATGATTTATACACATTGGATTTACCACTC
Source organism: Absicoccus intestinalis (assembly GCF_033971885.1). Lineage (NCBI taxonomy): Bacteria > Bacillati > Bacillota > Erysipelotrichia > Erysipelotrichales > Erysipelotrichaceae > Absicoccus > Absicoccus intestinalis. Next base: position 200,306 of record NZ_JALBUS010000001.1, read on the forward strand.
GCATTCGCTCCATAAATAGCAGCTACAGGAAGTATCTTTTCTTTGCCAATCGATACAACACTGCTACTAAACTCTGTGATCTTCTCCGCAGACAACGATAAGCTTGCCTCATCTCTAAAGGATCGATAGTTTTTAAAATTGAATTCAATTAGCATAGTATTTCTCCCTTTCCGTAGTTTGATGTCAATCACATTATATTCTTAATAAAGAATTATTTTCAATATTTAAATGTGAACTTTTCTCATTTAAGTATATATTTTATACAATAATCATTTGTATTAAAAAACGCTCTATGGCATTGCCACAGAGCGTTTTATTAGGATTGACTGGCATATGGAGGGTCTTCTCCATGCTCAACCGCTTGAATATTTGTTTTGGCTTCCGAAATACTATTGTCATCGGGGAAGACAACGGATGCATTATCGCCCAATTCGTAACAATAGGCTGTTCCGGTCGTTCCATCTAGACTGGTCGTATAGATCTTCCATGAAGCTTGAGAAGAAAGTTGTTCTTTGACAAGGGCACTGATATCATCCGTATCCATATTGGTTTGGAAACTATCGGCTAATGTGTTCATGATACCTTGATAGTTCTTTAAAATGGATGGGCTCATAACTTTATTTAAGATGCCGGTCAGTACGCGCATTTGATTGCGACCGCGCTCTTTATCGCCTTCGGTAAAGCTATAGCGTTCCCGTGCAAAGGCCAAGGCTTGTTCACCATTCAATTCAATCGTTCCTTGTTGGAAAGAATAATTGCCGGTCGAAAAACTTTGTGGGTTATTAACGGTAATGCCACCCAATTCATCGACTAAATTACTGAGCGTGGAGAAACCAACTTTGACGTGGTAGTTGATATCCATATCCATGAATTTTTCAATCGTCATTTCGGTGGTGTCAATGCCATGCAAACCGGTATGCGTCAACTTATCTTTTTCACCATTGCCACAACCCATGCTGGCTTCACACGTAGTTTCGACATAATAATCACGAGGAATACTTGTCATCAAGACAACATGTGTTTTCGGATTGACTGTTACCAACATGTCGACATCACTTCGCGATGTTTCATTGATGGAACCACGAGAATCAGATCCACTGATCAATACCGTAAAGGCATCACTGGTCACATCCGCAGTCGATGAGGTATCGGCTTTTTTCACATAGTACGTATATTTATAAATGGATTTGATTTCACTACGAATGTCTTGGCGACCATCCATTTCTTCCATGACCGAAAGATTGGAGGCATCGATCATCATACAATCGATTTTTTGGCCTAAAAAGTCGTTAACCAATTCAACACTGGAATCATAAGTCTTGGTAGTAAATTTGATATCTTTGTCTGCTTTGAGTTGTTTGATGACTTTATTCACATATGTACGTTGGCTGTTTTTTAAGATACCAATGGTTTGTCCATTTAAGTCTTTTTCACTGTTTAGACTCGAATGCTTAACGGCATACAATTGAATGGTATGGCGATCATAGTTGTCATCGGAAGCAATGCGGTCTAGAGCGCCATTGGCATTCATCAAATAATACGATCCAAAACAACTTGTTAGGATGAGGACAATACTTAAAATAATGCCAAAAATACGAAAACCTTTACGACTATGTCCTAGAACCAAGCCAAATAGAATCGTTAACACAATGAAAATCAATAAAACGATACCAATGATTCCGACCAGCGTATTTGGTAATAGGTTTAATTTTACAATTTGAAAAAATAAGAATGCGACCACTACAACCATCAAGATGGAAAGGTAGAACGCAGGATTTTTCCAAATGGGTGTTTTTTTCTTTTTCAATGCATTCATCTCCTTACTGACCGACAATCGTTGATGTGACCGCATTGGTATTCGCATCCACAACGGCTTGGATCGGTGAACCATTATTGGACATGGTCACTGTATATTGACTGCCATCTTCACTCAGCGTACATTGAATATCCGTTACATCGGATTGCGATAGGGCCATATTGCTTAAAACCGCATCAATGGCTGCTTGTTGTTTGTCATCAAAATTTGTATTCGTTGTTTTTTGTTCGGTCGTTTTTGTTTCACTCTTCGAAGTTTTTCCCGAAACACTTTTATTATATGAACGCGATTGAATATGTCCATTGAGACCAATTTTATACGAATAGCTTCCCTTATCGGTCGTGAATTTCACGGTATAATAATCAACGCCTTTTTTTACGGACACATCCGAACATTCTTTACTCTCTACATTGGCATCGTCTTGGGCGACTTCCAAGACATCGTTTTTGGAAACGGTGATGCTTTGATTGCCACAACCTACCAAGAATAAAGCACCCATAAATAAAGGCAACAACACTTTCCCTTTCATGTTCCTTCTATTTCTCCTTATTGTTTTCCCCATAGCCATATCCATAGCCATAGCCATATCGTTTTGAACCAAGATCTTGTACCTTGGTCAAGATGGTTCCAAATACATTTCCACCTACACGTTGGAGATCATGGATGGCTGCTCGTGCTTTTCGTTTATCGGTATCTTTGGAAGAAATCACAAATAAAGTGCCATCCGCCACATTGGAGATAGGAACTGCATCACTGGTTGCCGTCATCGGTGGACAGTCAATGATGATGTAGCCATATTCTTTACGAGCTTGATTTAAGATTTCACCAAATCGACGTGAATCCAAAACTTCACTCGGATTGGGGACGCGATGACCGGTTGTCATGACCGATAGGCGTTCACCTGTTTCAAATTTTACCGCTCGAACCGCATCATACGAACGAATGGGTTTATTTGGTTCAAATTCACTGATGATATTGGATAATCCTTTTGAATTACTGATATGCAGCTGTTTATGAACCGATGGATTTCGTAAATCACAATCCATCAATAAAACATTTTGGTATTTGGCTGCCATGATGCGGGCTAAATTCCGTGCAACCGTTGTTTTTCCTTCATCTGGAAAGGTACTCACAATATTGATGACTTGCATATGCTCATCCAATTGAGCAAATTCAATATTTGCTCGTAAATTCCGGTAGATTTCATCTAAATCAAATTGATTTACTTTTTTTCTTGCCATGCTTATCTCCCAAAGAAGCGAAATCTTCTTTTCTTTATGGTTAAATTGGTTACTGGTTTTCCTTGTAGGATGGCCAAAGGATTTTGTTCAAACAATAAGTCGGCATTTTCTGAACCAATCCATTTGGAAACACGATCAAAGGCATCGCTTAAACATGCAATGCGATGACCTTTGGCTCGATGCGTATCCGTCGCAACGAGATGGCCGACACCTTGTGTCAACAATTCTTTGGCATTCTTTTCCATTTGTTTGCCATGGATCCCCATGATGCTTGTACGATTGATTTGTAACACATAGCCTGCTTCTTGCCAGGTATGAATGATTTCCCAATCCAAGCCATGATGAAAATACCTTTCAATATGGGCAATGATGGGTTTGTATCCTCGTATATCCAGCTCATATAAAGGATCCATAAAATCCGGCTGTCGATGGATGTCTTTGCGCACATCATATTCCACCAACATATAGGATGTATCATTGATGGTGGGATACCATTTCTCATCCAATGCATCAATGAACGCGGAATTCATCATCACTTCAGCGCCAAAATAAATATCGATATCACTGATGGCTCGTAATTCTTCTTGACGAGCTCGTATCGTATGAAGCCATTGTGCATCCAATTGTCCGGGTACAACATGAGGAGTACTACAAATAGCTTCGATGCCATCGGCCTTGGCCATGTGTAAAGCTTCCCGTGCATCGGTTTGATTGGGCATGCCATCATCTATGCCCCATGCCACATGCGAATGTAAATCGATCATATTATTTTTCCAGATCCGGCAGTTCGCAGTACACAGGAATACCCAGATATTTTTCTGCTTCTGCTTTGTTTTTCAATCGTGTATCCATCAACATGCGAATCACCGCATAGGCAACACCCAACAAGAAACCTAATAAAGCACCAACCATGGTATTCTTTTTCACATTCGGACCGCTTGGTTCATACGACAAACGTGCTTTATCGACCACTTCAATGTTTTTGACATTGATCTTATCTTGCATTTCTTCAATGAATACATCGACGGTATCTTCCGCTAATTTTTTGGATAATTTGGGATTGGTCGTGGTTGCTGAGACCGTGATCAATTCGGTATCTTGTTCATTGGTGACCGTCAAATAATTCCGTGCGGCTTGGCCACTTTCCAAACCGGTATCCTTAGCTACTTCCGACATGATGTTGTTTTGGGTCAACAATTCCACAACGTTGGTCACCAATTTTGAATTGGCCATTTGCGAGTTATAGTCGGCACTACCTGTTGTTTGATCGATCATTGGGGTCAAGAAGATCGTCGTTGAACTGGTATATTCCTTAGGAATCAAAAAAGATGTGATGCCAAAGGCTAGGGCGCCACATACGATTGTTAATAAAATGATCAATCGAAGATGTTTGACAATGGCACGTCCTACTTCCAATAAATCAATCGTATCCACATCATCTGAACGATCATTATACTGATTTCGAGTTATTCGCTTTTGTTCCATACATTCTCCCTTTATTATATTTACTTAAATATTAAGACACAGACAATATTAACTTACCACTTTCATCACTACAAGTCCATGAAAACAGTAAATAAGACTGTATTCCACTTGATTTTATCACAAAATCATACAAATACCTTAGAATAGGACTTACCGCTTGTATTCAAGCGCCATCAAAACAAGCACGAACCCACTTCCTTAAACCATTACCTTATATCTTTTCATAAAACAGGTACTCTATTTATACACATAACAATCTACTCCGCTTTATCTAACCATTAACAACTTCTTCTTAAATATCTTATAAGTATTTAAAATCAAGATATCAAATCAATACAATTTAGGTTTTAAAATTAAGGATTGATAATTGACAAATCACAAATCAATGAGTACATGTATTTGTCAACTGAAAACTGACCAATTTCGCAATTGAAAACTGATCAACTACTCTCGGATCAAAGATATTTCTTATCCCGAAACATAATGAAATATCCTCGATTTTTTTCTGAATGTTTTAATGCCTGAATACGTCGGAAAATTTGAGCCTGATCCAACGGAGTAGTTTGTGCCAGAAAAACGGAAATACCTGTACCACTCAAAACGAAAATAATTATAATCATTAGAGGTAATGTTTCTTTTGTATTTTATATTTTGTTGTTTTTTGGTCTACGACTATCACATTGCACATAGCGGAAAAAAGCAGTCAACTGGTTTACTGTTTTCAGATGTTCTCAATGATTCACCATTAAATTATAAACAGTATGCTTTGAACAGTAATCGATCATGTCATGCGTCTGCATAGGTTGATTGCATGAACAGATCATGCCATCCTTTACGGGTATTTGATATACTACTATAGTTGATTTTCTGTTTTCCCAAGCATCCAGAATCTCAAATACAAATCTGCATTTATCAACATCCATTTCCATCAGTTCAAAATCATCAAGGATCAATAAATCTACTTTGGATAGTTTCCCTATCATATCCAAAAATTTTGCTATATCCCCCATAGGATTACATGTATCTAGTTTCAATATCAAACCTGCAACTAATCATGAAAACATGTTACATTAACGAGATCTTAAGGTAATAAGTAATGATGCAAATGCAATTAAAATTGATATAGTTGTCATTATATTGCTTTTTGTAATCTGGTGTTTATCAGATAAATCTTTCATTTCATTTATTCTTTCATTCGTTTCAGAACAAATATTTTTATAAAATTCATCTAATCTTTTTGAAGATTTTGATTTCAAATAAATATAATATTCCACAATATTTTGGGAGCCATTTATCATATCTTGTTTTAAATATTTAATTGTTGATAATGACATATTAAAATTTCCTTCTATTGGGCAACATGCAGTTTGAAAAAAATATATTTTATTAGCAAATTTTTTTCTAATGTTTAAAGCTTTCTTATAATTCTTTCCATTAATCTTTAGAAGATTAATTCTTCGACGATATTCTAAAATAACATTTTTATAATCATCATATAAATAAGACGGATAATCCAACCGAGCAATTTCTTTAAAATATTCAAAGAATTCATAATAAAACTGATATTCAACATCTTGATATTCCTCTTTACACTGAATTCGATTTTCAAAATAAACAACATATCTATTGGATTGATCAAATGAAGGATGCTCATAGATTACTTCTGAATTTTTTTCATTTGAAAAGTATTGTTTAAATGAAAAAAAATTGTCATTACTATATATTGGCATACCCATACTTTCAAAAAAATCCATTGATATTTCTTTATCACTATCTTCTTCACTTTGAACATTACTACCAATATCTAAATTAGTACCATATATGATATATGCCGGCTGAATAATGTCTTGTTGCATAAGCTCTAATTTGAAATACTTGCCAATGATTGAAAATACTTCTTTTTTTATTCTATTAAATTCAGTGTCAAGGTCATCTGTTTTGATGATACTATCTTTAGCATTGACCTTGGCTATATAATTCTGGGCGCCTGGTTTTGCTATTTTTTTATCAACTGATTTTATTGTTTTTTTATCGACATAATACTCCGTATAGAATTGATTGGCCTTTGTATAATCACTTGAAATTAAATTTTGTAACCTGCTTTTCTCTTCTTCAGTTAACTTAATTGTAAGTAATAATAGAAAATAAGAGTCGTTCAAATTTGAAATATTTATGTCTACGTAGTCCACAACACCACGCAAATCTTTATTATTACCGAAATCAATCATGCCAATATGACGATAAAACACTACTCCTGGATCATTAGGCTTTAAATTGTCGATTTGATGTTTGGTTTCCCCTGAAGCAAAAAAATATTTATTTGTTCTTTGTTTCAGCATCAATTTCTTTAAATCTTTTCGGAATGAGATATAATCAGTCGAACGTATAAGGTCAGATGTAAAAATATATTGTGGAGTAAAATAATATTTTGATGGCAAAGATGTTTCTTTTTTTATTTGCGTGCCAACATATCCCTTCAGATATCTCCGTTCATACATATCAACTGCATTTTGTTTTTTATGTTGATCCAATGTAAATCGAGTTAACCAATCTCTAACTCTTTGAGGGATAATTTTAATGGACAACCATTTTTGTTCCATTTTCTCTTTTCTAATATCTGAATATTTCATTTTTATTTCATCTTCCATTATTATTTTCACTAAATTAATTTTGTTGCTAGAATGTTTTGAGCAAAAATTTCATAACAATATTCATAATAAGCATCCTTCGGTAAGATTGGGTCTTCTTCATATACCTGCTCTTATTTTTTATATGCTTTTGTTTGTCGAATATCATCAAATACATATTTGTCAACTTCTTACATGGGTTCGAACTATCAAGGGTGTAATCTCTACATCTTATTGACTTATATTCCTCAGATGTCTGCCCAAATCTGTTGTATATCGTTTACCTCCATAATTTGTTTTGATTGGATCCATTTCTTCATCTAAATCCTTCACAAACTGTATTTGTCGACTGAAAACTGACCAACTGGGGGTGAAGACATTTTTCTGGACTCTCAATTTAATCCTAATTCCTTTCTATACTCCATTGGACTCTTATATCCCAATGATTGTTTTATTCTTTTTGTGTTATACCATTCAATATAATCATTCACTATTTTTATAAACCCATCTATAGTTACATCCTTCCAATCTCGCTTATAAAACATTTCGTTTTTTAAGCGCCCAAAGAAGCCTTCGCAAGCTGAATTATCAGGAGAACAGCCTTTCTTTGACATAGACCGGATCAGATCATTATCATCCATTCTTTGGATCCATCCGGGCCATCTATAATGACATCCTCTGTCAGAATGTATGATTGATCGTTCATCTTCTTTTAAATTAGCTATGACTGTATCCAGCATCGAATTAACCAATTCCGCATTTGGGGAGGTACCTATTGACCACGATGTTACGAATCCATCAAAACAATCGATCATTGGAGATAAATATACTTTGCCGGCTGAAATAGAAAATTCAGTAATATCCGTTAATAGAATTTCATTAGGTTTTTCACTATGAAAATCTCTATTTACAATATTATCAACCTCAGGAGATATCTCTCCTTTATATGATGAGTGTTTCTTTTCTTTTGTTGTGATCACAATAAGTCCTTCTTCTTTCATTAATCGAAGCACTGCCTTTTCAGATACTGATATTCCTTCTTTTTTTAACTGTGCATGGACTCTTCTATAACCATAGCTTTGATAATTTGAGTTGAAGATGTTGGCTATTCTTATGCGCAATTCACTATATTTATCTCCAAGTTTCATTGCGTTTTCTTGATAAAAATAACTGCTTTTACTTATTTTTAATTCAATCAGCAGTTTTTTTAATGGGTATTTTTCCTTAAGGGCATCAATCAAGATAGTTTTTTCTTTATTTGTTAGCTCATTTAGATTGATGCCCTTTTCTTTTTTTATTATTTGGGCTGCTTTCTCTAAAATATCTTTTTCAAGCTGTAAACGATATACTTCTTTTCGCAATCTTTCAACCTCTTGCTTCAATTGGTCCGTTTCTTCACTGGTTGATCTATTCGTAATTGTGTCTTGATCTTGTTTTTTCATAGTACATTCACTTTCACTGCCAAGAAGCTCCTCTTTCCATTTATATAGAGTAACCCTTGTTACTCCATAATCCTCAGCTATATCATTTACCGATTTTTCCCTTATTTCCGTATGAATAACAGCTTCTTTTTTCTCATCTTCAGTATATACTGCTTTTGAAGATTTAGCGATTGGTCTAGTATGATATCCTTCAACATCCTCTTGTAGCCACAATGATAGCGTATATCTATTTGGATATCCAAGCTCTCTAATTACAGCAGCACTGTTATTATTATATTTAATATACAATTCTACGGCTTTTAATCTTTCTTCATATGAGTACATAACATACCTTTTGGATTCTTTGGTCCAGGATTTTGTCCACACCCCCATTGGTAAATTTAATATTGACATTAACACCGACTAAATATTAAGTTTTATTTTTTTGAAATGGCATCTTCTGTTGTTCTTTTTTGCTTTGAATTGGCCCCTCCTTTTTCATTAAAGCTGTCAGTGAGAAATCTAAAATGTGAGCCTTTCGTTCCGTAAGCATTGTCAAATAGAAGTCCTTCTGGAGATTGCTGATAAACGGTGTATGGCCTCTTTGAACTCAGCAGACAGCCATCACGATATTTCCCAGAGGATCGTTTTTGTGACATTGGGTTTTGTCGGTATCTTAAATCTGGTATCTCATACTCTGGATTTGGTCCCGTATGATTCGTTGCTCTTTTGAAATTGGCTTTAATCTCTTTTTCAAACTATGGGCTATTTCTTTAAAACTGAATCCATTTTCTTCTATTTTATGGATCGTGCCGTTGACAATATTATGTCAAATACCTAATATGTCTGCAATCTTACGATTTGAAATTCCTCCTTTCAACTTAAGTTGAGCAATTCTTACAAAATATTGTGGCATATTAAAACCACCTACTTATCGATAGGCGTTTGCACATACCCACACAAACATTTTATCGATAAATCAAGGTGGCATAAATTTCTATTGTTTTTAGGATTCAATGATGTACTACTTTTTTCAGTAATTCATATAAATATAAATAATCGCAATCCCAATATTCCCTGATTATTTATTCATTGCTATTTCTTGAATGGCATATACAATAGCAGCAATCTGTTGTCGATACAATGTAACCAAATCTTTTGAAATTGAAGTTCTATTCGCAGAAGTATGTTCCCTGTCATTTTGATGCACGATTTTGTTTCTTCGATCAAACATTTCTCTTACTATTGTTTTTCCATATTTAAGCGAATCATTAACAGTTGACTTTGGAAATGCCTTGGACATCACATCATTAAAAGGAATCCCAATTAAATTTAACTGATCTTTCATGCTTTCTGCAGAAAGATAAACCTGTTTACTCATCTCCTGATTAAGGAATGAAAAGAACCATTCTTTTGTAGATAAATCTTCATATGCGTTTTCTACTAACTTCATTGGTACCTTTATCCCAAAATATTTTTCACTTTTATTCCATTGCCCGCTAAACATCTGATATAAAGCATACTTACTCATTTCATGAAGATAAAAATCGAGGATGCCTTCTAAAAAAACGATTTGGGATCGCCAAATATCCTAACATTCTTCGTATTTACCCTCTTGTAAAAGAATATTCGCTGTTTCACTTTGATTATCTATATCCTGTAAACTTTCATTGAAATGGTTAAAAATATCTTGTAGCTCAAAATGAACTGGAGGCACTTGTTTTTTTGGTTGTCGTATATTTTCAGCTCTATCTGCAAGATTGAAGTCGATTTTTACCATCTTCTTCACCTCACATATTTGACATTATATTTGCAAAATTTAAATTCAACATTGGAATTGCTCCATACTTCCCATTAATATACCCTTTTCCAATATTTTCATCTTTCCGCACATTTTGAATTTCGGCAAGCGAATATAGATCTGTTGACCGATCCTCTTTTAATTCTGTAAACCATATTTGATCACGACGAAACATATCTAAATTCAACAATCCGGTATCATGTGTAGTAAAAAACAGTTGTGGAAATTTGTCTCCTGAATCTGTTGTCATAAACATTTTTAGAAGCCCATATACCAATGCTTCATGAAGTCCTGATTCTAATTCGTCACAAATTAAAACTTTTCCATTTACAATAATGTCAATCAATGGACATAAAAATGCAAAAAGTTTTTTTACTCCACTAGATTCTTCCCCTATCAGATTTGTATCAAAGTTATCATACACAACTTTAGCATCAATCCTATCCATTGGAGCATTTAATAATTGTTCTTTAAATTCTGGAGCTAAAAAAGGAGGAATATCATTTGGTTCCGGTTTTGATTGATCAATTTTAATAGAAATATCCTTAACTCCCATTCCCAGTTCCCGCATAAAGGTGATTACTGCCTTCTTTAGACCAGCATTTGAATCGATTGCATGAAGAGAATAATTCATCCAATTATCTTGAAGATTGTCTCCATAAATAACAATATCATCTCTAAAAAATTTATATGCTTCTTCCACTTCATGAACATTACTAAAATTTGCTGCACACGAAAGCATCAACCGATTTGGCTTCAATACATCTCTACAAGTATCAAATTTCCCTCTATAACTTCTTCCCGCAATAAAACTGTCTCCGTGTCTTTCAAATACTTTCTTTTGTTTTCCATTAGGAAAGAAATAAAAATACTCATCTTCTACGAGCATCTGTTTTAGACTAAATTGATAAGCATATCTTATATCATCAATTACGAACTGAATCTTATAAACACTAGGTACTTCATACCCTTCCGCCTTAAAAGGAATTTGTCGGATTCCTTGCCCCGGTTGATGATTAATGCTGTTTAATACCAAGTTTTTCACAAAGGATATCGCATCCAAAAAATTACTTTTGCCAGAACCATTAGCACCATAAATAACTGCAGATTTCAGCACTCGGTATTTTCCAAATTCCTTCGTTTCCTCAATCTTGGTTGTATCTGTTCCTGCTAATGCGGAAAAAAGCACATGTTTACGTATTGATTTGTGGTTTGAACAAGAAAACTCCAACAACATATATTCTGCTCCTGCCTCATTCAATACATGATTATATATTTATCTTGCACGTTTATCAATGTATTTTGTGATTTTTTAGCATATTTTATAGTTTAACGTATTATATTTTTCCATCAATCAATCATTTCAAATATTGATCATTCACTTATAAGGCAACATCTTATCTGAATTTTACAATCGCTATTTCCTATCAAATTACTTCTTTCTGTACTTCTGATTAGGGCTATTTAGCTTATCCAGTATCGTCATCTCAATCTTTCCTGCTTCAATCAAAGTATTAAGATATCTCTTTCTGAAACTCTTGCTGTCAGTAAGACCCATATGATCCATCATTTCACGTCTACTTCGTGGTATACTACAAAACTCGATTAACTTTTCCAGTTTTTGCTCCAAATCTTGGACAGCAACTTGAGGGGTAGTTTGGACAGTCGGTCCAACTGTAGCTGTTGCCGCCTCGGAAAGAGGAATCACCGTTGTAAATACATCTGCCTCTGTAAATACAGGTTCCCCACCAGAATACATCTTCGTATATTTATAGCTATTTCGCATGCCGCTACCAAGTTCATCAGCAAGTCCTATCTCCCGAAACACTTTTGCGATTGACGGATTCTTTGCGAACGGTCTAAATGTCTTTAGATGAATATTCAGGCATTTGAGAACCACTTGATTCGCAAGACAGAGCCACTTATTACCAGGATTGGACTTTATAAATGAACCACAGTGATATACAAACAATATGTAAATAAACCCGTTATAATACAAATGACTGTTTGTTCGCAACGGATTTTATTATGACATCATCGACACTGTTTTATCTGACGCTTACATTTAGCGATATAATTTATTTATCCTCTGCCCTACCAATATTTCTATAGATATTTTGGTTGATTTTCACCTTCCACAAAGAAAGATTACGAGGTGAATTTCTAAATCCATCTCTCTTTTTAAGAGAATACACTTTAGTTATTGCTATGTGATTCTTAACTTTCTTTTTCCTTAAAAACAGGTGGCACTATAATAGGATGTATTCCATATGTCCCACTAATATTAGCTATTAATTTTGACATTTCAGCACCGACATGAGCTTGATTGACTAAATACACTTTTCTTTCTTCTACATAATCTTTCATTTCTGATATATCACTGAAATTACCAAATGAATCTTTGGACAAATAATAAATTGATATAGACGAAACATAAATAATTGGAGCGTTCCCTTTATCAGCAGTCACAATATATTCCGATCGAATTCTTATACTTTCTGCCTTGCATTCTAAAACACTAATTTGTTGATTGAATTTGATCAGATTTTCGCCATCAGGAATATTATCATAAGAAAAATCTGCCTTTTCTAAATATACATTCACATTTTCTATAAATAATTTTTTTTCATTGTTTGCCATAGTAAATATCTCTCATTTCCTAAGCTCTTATTTCAAACTCGTTATTATTTCGATATGAATTTGCATTTTTAATAATTTTTTCATCATCATAATCATTAAATTTTTCAAAAGAATTTGAAGTATAAGACTCATAAAATTTATCAGAATAATTTGTCTTTAAATCTGAACTAAAATCACCATGAATTTTATATAAATCATCAATTAAATAACTATGCTTATTAAGTAAAAATAACAATCTACTAGATGCTCCCTTAACAGGATTTGCCCCTTGTTCCCATTTTTCAACAGTCTTCTCACTTATACCAAGTACCCTCGCAAATACTCTTTGTGACATATTTAATTTATTACGAAGATTTTTCACGAAAACATTAGTAGTAATAGATTCTGTATCTATAATCTCTGTTTTAAAACCCTTCAGGCTTTTTAACTTCTTCCATGAAACCATTAAACTTCCTCCCGACTGTTACTAATATCATCAACCAATTCATTTACTTTTTTATACTCACTTGCTGTAAGATCCGTTTTAGGCTTTTTACCAGAACGCTTATGATATAAATGAAATGGAATAGCCTTCTTCTCCGAAACAAGAATAAGACTAATCAATCTATAAGCCCCTGAACTACCCATATTTCGTTTTTGATCTTTATATCTCATTTTATATACAGATATTCCATTTTTAGATGTTATCTTTGCACCATTGATATTATCTGCACTTACATCCAATGACAAATCCTTCAAAATCATTTCAAACTCTTTTCTTTTCATTCCAACATTCTTTAAATCTTTATTAAGATCAAACCCAAAAGATTTAAAATTGCTAATAACCCATTGATTTTCTGGAAGAAAAGGATTTACTACTTCAATCTTAATAAAGATCACCTTCTTTAGTAACTCCCTATTTAATAGGGTATATAAATATTATCAAATTATACTATCTAAATCAATATTTCCGATGCAACATTTTCATTTTTAGATTTACTCAGCATTTATTACATGACTATGGGCCCCTGTGCCAGTCATCGTTTAGAAAGTGAGATCATCCAAAGGATGAACTCGTTCGCTCGATTTCTGAACTGATTCTTGCACACCCATTGTCGAGTAGCTCTTACGATATACGATTTAATGTATAATTCTTGTTTTGTTATTATGTGCAACATTAATGCATATGATTTGTTTCCATTTCTAACAATCATTCATTTAATACTTAAGTAAATTGACATAGTTATAAATTATAGTATGATTATTCCGTAATATTTTTAATATTATTAACAAGGAGTTATCATGAAAAAATTATCTCAAGAATTATTGGCACAAACCATTATTTCATCTCGAAAAAATAAAGATATGACCCAACAACAACTAGCTGATGCTACCGGCATCAATCGAGCTGTTATTAGTCGTATTGAATCCAAAGACTTTGTGCCTTCTATTGTTCAATTAGAGACACTCGGAGAAGTCTTGGACTTTGAACCAACGGATTTATTTGTAGACCAAAAACAAGAACAAAAACAATACAGCATTGCGATTGCTGGTACTGGGTATGTTGGCCTTTCCATCGCAACTTTACTTGCCCAACATAATCATGTTACAGCAGTTGATATCATTCCCGAAAAAGTAGAAATGATCAACAATCGTAAATCACCAATCAAAGATGATTATATTGAAAGATATCTTGCTGAAAAAGATTTAGATCTAACGGCTACATTGGATGGTGAACAAGCGTATAAAGATGCTGATTTTGTTGTGATTGCAGCGCCAACCAACTACGATAGTAAAAAGAACTTCTTTGATTGTTCTGCTGTAGAATCTGTCATTGAATTGGTCTTAAAAGTGAATCCAGAAGCTATGATGGTCATTAAATCCACCATTCCAGTTGGCTATACTAAGTCAATTCGAAAAAAGTACAATACAAAAAATATTATCTTTAGTCCCGAATTTTTAAGAGAATCCAAAGCATTATATGATAATTTATATCCATCTCGCATCATTGTATCTTGTGATGAAGATTCCAAAGAAAAAGCACATATCTTTGCGAAACTTCTACAACAAGGTGCCATCAAAGAAAATATTGATACCTTATTTATGGGATTTACCGAAGCCGAAGCTGTTAAATTATTTGCGAATACCTATTTAGCCCTTCGAGTTTCCTATTTTAATGAATTGGATACCTATGCAGAATCTAAAGGATTAAATGCCAAAGAAATCATTGATGGCGTATGCCTAGATCCTCGTATTGGAAATCACTACAACAATCCTAGTTTTGGTTATGGCGGTTATTGCCTACCCAAAGACACTAAACAACTACTAGCCAACTTCAATGATGTCCCACAAAACATGATTTCTGCCATTGTAGAAAGTAATCGAACCAGAAAAGATTTTATTGCTGACCAAGTATTACATATGGCCGGATACTATGATTATTATTCTCAAGGCGATTATTCACCAAATCAAGAAAAAGAATGCGTCATCGGTGTATACCGATTAACAATGAAATCAAATTCTGACAACTTTCGACAATCTTCAATTCAAGGTGTCATGAAACGAATCAAAGCCAAGGGTGCCAAGGTTATCATTTATGAACCAACTCTAAAAGATGGTGAAACCTTCTTTGGATCCGTTGTAGTAAATGATTTAAAGAAATTCAAAAAGAAAAGCCAGGCTATTATCGCCAATCGATACGATACTTGCCTGGATGATGTAAAAGACAAAGTCTATACACGAGATATCTTTAAAAGAGATTAATGTAAGGTAAGCGTCAGATAAATCAGTGTCTATGATGTTATAAACAAAACCCGTTGTGAACAAACAGTTATTTGTATCATAACGGGTTTATTTACATATTGTCTTTATATCACTGCACCATGGCAGATAATCATCCAGTAATGAAGGATCGGATATAAAGTCTAGTCCAGGTAATGAATTGAATAGAAGATTCAGATATTTATATGGATCCAGTTCATTGGCTTTCGCTGTTTCGACGATACTGTATATCGCTGCACTCGCTTTCGCTCCTTGTGGTCCTCCATTGAACAGCCAGTTTTTTCTGCCGACCGTGAATGGCCGTATAGCTCTTTCAGCTATGCTGTTGGTCATCGGGATATTTCC
Source organism: Absicoccus intestinalis (assembly GCF_033971885.1). Taxonomy (NCBI): domain Bacteria; kingdom Bacillati; phylum Bacillota; class Erysipelotrichia; order Erysipelotrichales; family Erysipelotrichaceae; genus Absicoccus; species Absicoccus intestinalis. The sequence continues at coordinate 216,442 of NZ_JALBUS010000001.1, forward strand.
ATCTTCCAGATATTTGATGAGTCCTGCTTTCTGGTTTAGAGCATAATGAAAAGCCTTTCCGCATTTTGATGACGCAAGTACTTTGTCCTTATTTGTTTCTATCCACGCAAAAAATTCTTCGACCATTGGCGCCTGTATCTCTTTCCGTTTCCTTTGTCTGGTCTCTGCATCAAGATCTTCTAATAATGCTTCTTCATGGAAGATCTTCTGCAGTTTCTCGATGGCCTGTTTTGGATAGGTGGCATTCATTGACTTCAGATCCTTTGGCAGGGCATCGGTGAAATATCTTCTCAGATGTGCCCAGCAGTAACAGTGTTCTACTCCGTTGATCTGATCATATCCTGCATACGCATCGGTGATCAATGACCCACTGAATCCTTCCAGGTATTCCTTTGCCTGGATACCTTTCCGGTTCGGCTGATAATCGAACAATCGTATCGGTGTCTTCGAATATTTATGCGTTGTATATACCCACATATATGACTTTGAAGTATTCTTCTTGTCTTTTTCTTTGAGCACCTGGACCGTTGTTTCATCCGCATGGATATACTTCTGATCAATCAATATGGAATGCATCCTGCGAATCAAAGGATATAGCCATTCTCTGGCAGCAATGACCATCCAGCTTGACATGGTGGCACGGCTCAATTCTGCTCCCAGGTGCTTCCATGTCTGCTCCTGCCGGTAAAGTGTCACTGCATTCACATACTTCTGTACCATGATATATGCCACACTGTCTGCGGATGCATAGCTGTGCGGTATCACATTGGCCGGTACTTCTGCTTTAATCATATGGGGCTTGCCATGTTTCCTGCAGTTTCTGCATTCATATGTCGTTCGATATACTTCGACCAGTTCCAGTTTTGGCGGTGTGAACTTCAATTCATTGCGTACGAACTCTTCACCGACACGGACCATCTCAGATCCACATTGTTCACAGTACCGGTCTTCTTTGGGGATATCCAGCAGTCGTTTGATCTTTGGCAGGTTCTTAAATTTTGCACTGATCTCGCCAGGCACTTTTTTATGTTTCTTCTTGCGTTTATAGGTGATATCCACATATCCGGGATTCTCTCCCAGTATCGTTTCGGCCTCATCAAATAAAGAAAGCTGCTCAAAACCAAGTGACCTTGCCGTCTCACTTTTGGTTCCGAACAGTTTTTTTCGGTAATATTCATTGGTTTCCT